>NZ_JBGCUR010000005.1:0-132134 GCF_041361455.1 Chryseobacterium gossypii
AAAGTAAATGATGGTCAATTATTTTTAAACTTCGCTTAACCCGAACTCAGGTTAAAATAATACACAGAATGCTTCCGGCAATAAAAAAAGCAACCCTCCGGCTGCTTTTTATTTTTACTGTTGTATCATCTCCTCAGTTCAAATAGAATTCATACTTATTGAGAAGCTGGATCTCCTTAATAAGATCACCGTTCAGATGTACCGAGTGCTTCATTGATTGTACTTCGATATGGGAATCATCTTCAATATTCTTAATAAAAAATTTCAGTTTATGATCACCCCTGTTTTTTTCAAGCACATTTTTGAAAAATTCCAGATCTTCCGGTCTGAAATCCATCACATCCATTACCAGAGAAATGCTTTTAGCAAACCGTTCAAAGGCTTCCTGGAGCTCAATAACTTCATTAACGTTTACAAAAACACGTCCGTCCTTTACCTGAGCAAATTTGATCTTCAGTATCACAAATCTCTGAACTTCAAGCTTTTCCTTTAACCTCATGTAATCCCGGTCTCCCAATCTGAAGGAATAAGACCCGGAATAATCTTCCAAAGTAAGAAAAGCCACCTTTTCACCGCTTTTGAAACCATCCTGAACCCGATATTCTGTAATCAGTCCGGCAACAGTATATTCCTTCCCTGCCCCGCCATTTTCTCTTTCTCTTTGTATCTGTCTCCAGTCTTTTTTCTTTTCTTCAAAAAGCTCTTCCTGCTTATTGGCAAAAGCCTGTTCTTTGTAAGCATCAATCTCATCCAGGTTTAGAAACCCGAAACTTCCTTTCGGCTCTGCTTTTTTTGTAACCTCTTCCATAATTTCCTCCTCTCCGGAAAGAAGCTCGTCAGACACTAATTCTGTAACATCCATAACCTCGTCCCGGGCATCCTGTTCCAGTATAGGAGCCTCATCTATAACTAATTTTTCACCATCATCCTTTTCCAGAACCGCCTTTTTAGAAAGCTGTCCCTGCATAAACTGAAACTGGTATTTGAATTCATCCAAAGGATGCGCGGAAAGGTAAAATCCTATAATTTCCTTTTCCTTATTCAATTTATGCATATTCGGCCATTCCGGACATGGTGCCAGCTTCGGTTGCTCTATCTGTACTTCCTCGGCAAAATCCGCAAAAAGGGAGTTTTCCATTTCATTTTTACTTTCCTGGAAACTTTGCCCATAACGTATCAGCCTTTCCAGATTTGTCCTCCCTGCAGAATCTATGTCAAAATACTGTCCTCTGTGATAAGTATCCAGTTCATCAAAAGCTCCTGCCACCACTAAGCTTTCCGCAACTCTTTTATTCATTTGCGAAGGCGGGATACGCTCAAAGAAATCATAAATATTTTTAAACTTACCGTTTTCCCTTTCTCTTGTAATGGCTTCACTCGGACCTTCTCCGATCCCCTTGATGGCACCCAGGCCAAAACGGATCTGCCCTTTTTCGTTTACGGAAAATTTGTATTGGGATTCATTCACATCCGGTCCTAAAACATCCACTCCCATACTTTTACAATCTTCCATAAACATGGTAATCTGCGCGGTATTGTTAATGTTATTGCTCATTACACTCGCCATATATTCAGCCGGATAATTAGCCTTTAAAAACGCGGTGTGATAAGCAACTAACGCATAACAGGTGGAGTGTGACTTGTTAAAGGCGTATTCCGCAAAAGCCTTCCAGTCATTCCATATTTTATTTAGCTTGTCTTCATCAAGGTTGTTCTTTTTCCCCCCTTCAATGAATTTCGGATACATTTTATTAAGCACATCGATCTGCTTTTTACCCATCGCTTTTCTCAGTGTATCCGCTTCACCTTTGGTAAAATTGGCAAGCTTTTGGGAAAGGAGCATTACCTGCTCCTGGTAAACTGTGATTCCGTAAGTTTCCTTTAAATATTCTTCAGTTTCCGGCAGGTCATATACAATTTCTTCGATCCCGTGCTTTCTGTTGATGAAGTTCGGGATATATTTTATAGGACCGGGACGGTACAAAGCATTCATCGCAATAAGGTCTGCAAAAACCGTTGGTTTAAGCTCCCTCATATATTTTTGCATCCCGGGACTTTCGTATTGGAAAATCCCGATTGTCCTTCCTTCCTTAAATAACTGATACGTCCTGGCATCATCTAACGGGATCTCATCAGGATTGATATCAATTCCATGCCGTTCTTTTACCAGTTTCAACGCATCTTTAATGATCGTCAGCGTACGGAGACCCAGGAAGTCCATTTTCAGCAGGCCTGCGCTTTCAGCCACTGAATTGTCAAACTGGGACACCAGGATATCGGCGTCTTTAGCCGCAATAGTTACCGGAACAAGATTACTTACCTCTTCCGGCGTAATAATAACACCGCAGGCATGAATCCCAGTATTCCTGATACAGCCTTCCATTTTCTTAGCACTTTCGAGTACACTAAAACGCGGGTCATCAGGATTTTCAAGCACCATCCTCATTTCATCAACAAGAGACTGCTCTTCCGGCTTCAATTTATCATATTTTGCGAGAGCTTTTGCAATATTCATTCCCGGGGTAGAGGGAACCAGCTTTGCGATATTATTGGTTTCCGGGATCGGCACATCAAGCACCCTTCCCGCATCCTTAATGGCAGATTTCCCACCCAGAACTGAATAGGTAATGATCTGAGCTACCTGGCTTTGTCCGTACTTTTCAATCACCCATTTGATGATTTTGTCCCGACCTTCATCATCGAAGTCTATATCAATATCAGGCATTGAAATCCTTTCCGGATTCAGGAATCTCTCAAAAAGGAGATCATACTTGATCGGGTCTACGTTTGTAATTCCGATGCAATAAGCTACGGCAGAGCCTGCAGCAGAACCCCGCCCGGGCCCTACCCATACCCCCATCTTCCGGGCCTCATTACAAAAGTCCTGTACAATAAGGAAATACCCGGGATAACCCGTATTCGCAATCACATCCAGCTCGAAATCAAGGCGCTCTTTTATCTCCTCAGTGATTTCGCTATATTTTCTTTTTGCTCCTTCATACGTTAAATGGGTCAGATAAGCCATTTCTCCTCTTTTTCCTCCGTCTACAGCATCTTCCGGATGGATAAATTCTTCCGGAATGTCAAATTTAGGAAGGAGAACATCTCTTTTTAAGGTATACGGGCTGAATTTGGCCAGAAACTCTTCATAGGCTTCAAAGGCATCGGGATAGGCTAAAAAGGCCTCCTTGATCTCATCACTGTTTTTGATGTAATATTCCCCCGTTGCAAGACCTCTTCTTTTACCGAATCCCTTGCCAACAGGGGTCGAAAGCTTTTCTCCGTCTTTAATACAGCTTACGATATCCTGAATATTGGCATCGTCTTTATTGGTATAGAATGTTTCATTCTGAGCGAGGATCTTAACATTGTATTTATCAGCAAAATATAATAGCACCTCGTTCAGGTGCTCTTCCTCGGGAAGCTTATGATTCTGGATCTGAACATAAAAATCATCCTGAAAGGTATCTTTCCACCATTTGAATAGCTCCTCCCCTTTCTGTTCCCCCGTATTAAGGATCGCATCAGGAATATCCCCGTTAATACCGGAAGTAAGCGCGATCAAACCATCCTTATATTGCGCAATTAATTCACGGCTGATCCTTGGGACCCCAAAATAAAATCCTTTTAAAAAGCCGATACTTGAAAGTTTGGCCAGATTTTTATATCCGTTAAAATCTTTGGCCAGAAGAACCACCTGTGTTCTCCTGTCCGGGTCATCTTTTGTAAACTGCTTTTGCTCATACCGGTCTGAAATATAAAATTCACAGCCTACTACAGGGATCAAAGGCTCTGAAACAGGCTCCTCTTCATTGAACTCTTCCCCATTCTCTTCTGCTTCCTGTTTTCCGGCCAGATATTCTTTGTATTTTTTGGCCCGGTCTGCGTTCGTGGATTCTACAGCTGACACAAATTTAAAAGCTCCCATCATGTTGCCAAGATCAACCATTCCTACCGCAGGGAAATTGTCGTCAGTAGCTTTTTTAATTAAATCGGAAATACTTGAGGTAGCGGTTAACGTTGAGAAAACGCTGTGATTATCAAAGTTGAAGTATTTTCCGAGATCTATTTCGTCTATACTTCCGAAATCGGTCTGCTTTTTCTTATTATGGAAATCAGCTACCTGTCTTCTGATAACAATTCCGAAAGGCTGAATCGGGTTTGGGTAAAGAGACTGAAAATACCGTAGCTGGTCTTCTGAAATCCTCAGAATTTCTGATGATATCACCCCTACCCTTATCATTTCAAAAAATACCTGGGCAGTAGCATTAACGTCTGCTGCCGCGTTGTGGGCTTCGTCAAATTTATTTCCGTAAAGCTTTTCATAAAGCTCTTCCAGTTTTGGTGGTTTGAATTTCCCTCCTTTACCTCCTCCGAGCTGACAGAAATCCGTTCCCAGGATCATGGTATCAGCCTTTGGCTTTTCCTGAAGGTTATTCTTAATATTTTTCCTGAAAAACTCAGCTCCTACAATATTATAGTCAAACTCAACATTGTGTCCCGAAACAATGCGTACTTTTTCAAGAACCCTGGAAAATTCCTCCAGGACCTCCTGAAGGTCCCGGCCTTCTTCATGAGCGATTTTGGTTGTAATTCCGTGAATTCTCGCAGCATTGAACGGTATATCATAACCTTCCGGCTTTATTATATAATCCTGGTTTTCAACCAATCTACCATCATCATCATGCAATTGCCAGGCAATCTGCACCATTCTTGGCCAGTTATCCGAATCTGAAAGAGGTGCGTTGAAGTTTTTTGGCAGTCCCGTTGTTTCCGTATCAAAAACTAAATACATGTATTTCTAGCTTTTTTAATTAAAAGAGAATGTAAAGTTACTCTAATTTTTCATATCTCTTCATACTTAAAATTATCATCCATTAAAACATATTCATTGATTTATTTTCAAAATTAAAAGCAATACTACAATAGTAAATTACACACTACAACATTTAATTTAGTATAATTTTGAAATAAATTTCTATTTTTTATATAATAAAATTATATATATACATTATTTTTATATACATTTGTTGATTGTATACTCATTTAATATTTTACTACTATTATGAAGAAACATTTACTTTTGGTCAGCACTTTAGCCATTACTTTAATAAGTGCGCAAAATAATGATGGATTAAAAAGAGAGTTTGAAAGGCGAAATAAGGAGAATAATGAAAAATTTGACTCTTATGTTGCAAGACATTATGGAGCGGACAGGTCTCCTGAAGTTTTAAAAGAAATTGAAGAAAAAAGAAGTAACCTCGCCGGTTTTTTACCTGATGGTAAACCTTATTTTTATAAGACAGAGGACATCAGACAGGTTTATAATGCCAATGTTGACGATCTTAACCTGGCCGGAGTGATCCCCGGATTAACGAATGCCTATAATGGAGAAGGAATAAAATACACTATTTTTGATGGTGGCAGAGTATATGCAAGCCACCCGGCCTTTAATAATGCTACAGGAAGAATAACGAATAAAGAAGCTGCATCCAATATTTACAGTGCACATGCAACAGGTGTTGCCGGTTTTGTTGGTGCCAAAAGTATTACTGTGAGTGGAACAATAGGAGGAGTACCGGTTTCTGGTGATATCCAGGGTGTAGCTATTAATTCCACCATTGATGCCTACAGGTTTGCAACGACTACTTTACCGGGGAATACAGCAACCAGTACTGTATTTCAAAAAATATTAACGGCACAGCCCAATATTTCCAACCACTCCTATGGTGCGAATGTGGGATGGGATATCCAAACTGTTAGCGGTGCCAATGCCTGGATATGGGGCGGTGCCTTCGGAAGCCCTGATACATCTCTGGATTTGCAGGGAACTTATTTTACCAATGACCAGCAATACGATCAGATCGTTTACAATAACCCTTCCTATATCATTGTTAAATCTGCAGGAAATTATTTCGGATTAGGTCCTGATTACCCGGGAACAGCAACATTTCCTAAATATTATTCCGATAACAACGGTAATTTAGTTCAGTTTGCTTCTACAGATACCTTACCTGCGACTAACTGTTCATTGGGCTATGATTGTATCGGGCCTGGCTCATTAGCTAAAAATATAATTGTGGTGGGAGCTACCGATGTTATCTCTACCAACAGTTATAAATACACTTCCCCTTCTGATGTGGTTCATTCCGATTACAGCAGTGCAGGGCCGAGAGATGACGGTGCAATTAAACCGGATATCTCCACCACTGGCACCGATGTATTCTCTGCTGCTACTGCAGAAAACACCGTAGGTAGTACTGCTTATGATTATGGTAGCGGAACCTCCTACTCTGCTCCGGTAGTGACAGGAGTTATCGGATTATGGACCCAGATCCATAAAGATTTGTTTTCCAATCAATTGCTGAATGCCGCCAGTGCTAAAACCCTAATGGTTCATTCCGCGCTGGAAGCCGGAAACGTTGGCCCGGATCCATGGTTCGGATGGGGATATATCAATGCCAAAAAAGGAGCAGAGCTGCTGGTTGGCAAATCAAACAACACGGTCATCTTCAAAGATGAAACTTTAAATAGTGGTGTGATCAATGCTAAGGCGGTTAAGGCATCCGGAAGTGAGCCTATCAAGGTTACCATTTCATGGATCGATCCTGAATATGTAATTCCGGCTAATCTGAGTTGGCAGGCTGCTTATAACAACAGAAGCTCAAGATTGATCAATGACCTGGATTTAAGAGTTATTGATACCGCTACAAATACTGTTTACTATCCATGGAAGCTGAATGCAAACAGCCCGATGACACCGGCTACAAAAGGTGACAATACCGTGGATAACGTTGAGCAGGTAGTAATTGATAATCCGGTTGCCGGAAGAACTTACAGGATCGAAATTTCCAATAAAGGAACGCTGAAGAACAATGCGGGAGTCAATGCGCCGCAAAACTATTCTATCATTGTAACAGGTCATAGTGAGGTTCTTGGAGCCAATGAAGTGAACGGGGTGAAAGAAGGCATTACTGTAGCTCCTACTATTACCAGGGACATTGTAAACGTATTGAAGGCGCCTAAGAAATCTACCTTCAATGTTTATGACTTATCCGGGAAAAAATTACAAAGCGGTGTGATCAACAGTGATAAGGAATCCGTTGATCTGTCATCATACACCAAAGGAATCTACATTATCGAAATAAAAACCGATAAAGATGTGATTTCTAAAAAAGTTATTAAGGAATAATTCAAATATTGACTAATCCTAAATTAATCGTTACAGATAAGTAAGATAAAAAATACTAATATTCATAATATAGTTGCTGGATATCCGGCAACTATATTTGGTTTTATAGGTTATTACTACTTTATTGATGTTTGTCAGGCAGCCTTTAATTCAATAAGAAGGACAGTGCCTTGAAAAGGACTTTCGGTACAACAAATATAATTTTCAACAATAAAACAGAAAATACGAAAAATATAAATAAAAAATGTTAAAATCACATAACTAATTAACAAAAACACAATTAATTAACACCAAATCGAAAATAAATACAATTATTTAATATATTTGATCCTTAATAATATTTTAATAATTCTATAACGTTTATGAAAAAAACATTTATTTCGATCAGCACTATGGCAATTACGTTAATAAGTGCACAAAACAACAATGAGTTTCTGAAAAGAGAATTTGAAAGGCAAAGAATTGAAAATGATAAAAAATTTAATGCCTATATAGACAAACATTACGGGGCCAATAAAAGCCCTGAAGTTTTAAAAAAAATTGAAGAACAAAGAAGTAAACTGGCCGGTTTTTTGCCTGGTGGTACGCCTTACTTTTATAAGACAGAGGACATCAGACAGGTTTATAATGCCAATGTTGATGATCTCAACCAGGCAGGAGTAATATCCGGATTAACCAATGCCTATAATGGAGAAGGAATTAAGTTCACTATTTTCGATGGCGGTAGAGTATATGAAGGTCACCCAGCCTTTAATAATGCTACAGGAAGAATAACGAATAAAGAAGCTGCATCCAATGTTTACAGTGATCATTCAACAGGTGTTGCTGGTTTTATTGGTGCCAAAAGTATTAGTGTGAATGCAATAATAGGAGGAGTACCGGTTTCTGGTGATATCCGGGGAGTAGCTTCTAATTCTACCATTGACTCCTATATGTTTAACGAAACCACTTTACCAGGAAACACAACACCCAGTAACATATTTCAAAAAATATTAACGGCACAGCCCAATATTTCCAACCACTCCTATGGTATGAATTTGGGATGGGATACGGATACAGTCAACAATACCAACGCATGGATATGGTGGGGTAATTTCACAAGTCCTAATACATATCAAGATATGCAGGGAGTTTATTGGACCAATGACCAGCAATACGATCAGATCGTTTATAATAACCCTTCCTATATCATTGTTAAGTCTGCAGGAAATTATTTCGGATTAGGTCCTAATTATCCGGGAACAGCAACATTTCCTAAATATCACCTGTCTAATGGCGTTAATCCAAATAGCATTTTCTCAGGCGCCGTTAATTTAGAACAGTTTACTTCTACGGATACCTTACCTGCGACCAACTGTTCATTAGGCTATGATTGTATCGGCGCTGGCTCATTAGCTAAAAATATAATTGTGGTAGGGGCTACCAATATTATCTCTAGCAATAACTATAAATACACTTCACCTTCTGATGTGGTTCATTCCGATTACAGCAGTGCAGGGCCGAGAGATGACGGTGCAATTAAACCGGATATCTCCACCACTGGTACTAATGTATTCTATCCTTCTAGTAACATCTTTGGTAGTATTTCTTATGCTAATAGTAGCGGGACCTCTTTTTCTGCCCCTATAGTAACAGGAATTATCGGACTGTGGACCCAGATCCATAAAGATTTGTTCTCCAATCAATTGCTGAATGCCGCCAGTGCTAAAACCCTAATGGTTCATTCCGCGCTGGAAGCCGGAAACGTTGGCCCGGATCCATGGTTCGGATGGGGATATATCAATGCCAAAAAAGGAGCAGAGCTGCTGGTTGGCAAATCAAACAACACGGTCATCTTCAAAGACGAAACCTTAAATAATGGTGTGATCAATACTAAAACAGTTAAGGCATCCGGAAGTGAACCTATCAAGGTTACCATTTCATGGATCGATCCTGAATATGTAGTTCCGACTGATGCAAGCTGGCAGGATATTCACAACAACAGAAACTCAAGATTGGTCAATGACCTGGATTTAAGAGTTATCGATACCGCTACAAATACTGTTTACTATCCATGGAAGCTGGATGCAAACAACCCGATGACACCGGCTACAAAAGGTGACAATACCGTGGATAACGTTGAGCAGGTAGTAGTTGATAATCCGGTTGCCGGAGGAACCTACAGGATTGAAATTTCCAATAAAGGAGCGCTGAAGAACAATACACCGCAAAACTATTCTATTATCGTAACAGGTTATAGTGAAGTTCTTGGAACCAATGAAGCAGGAAGCTTAAGCGGTATCGCAGTTGCGCCTACTATTACCAAAGACCTGGTAAATGTTCTAAAAGCCCCTAAAAAGTCGACATTCAATGTGTATGATCTATCAGGTAAGAAATTACAAAGCGGTGTGATCAACAGCGACAAGGAATCCGTTGATCTGTCATCATACACCAAAGGAATCTACATCATTGAAATAAAAACCGATAAGGATGTGATTTCTAAAAAAGTTATTAAGGAATAGCTTAAAAAGTAAATAATAAGTTACAAAATACTAACGGTTGTTAGTATTTTGTTTTTTTATGTATATTTGCTTTCTATGGAAAATACACTTCACGAAAAAGTTTCTCAGGAAATTTTGCTTAAGGCTTATAACCATATGATGCTTGCAAAAGCAATGGCAGATATCTACGAAGAGAACAGAAATATCTGTAAATATGTTCATAGCACATCCAGAGGTCATGAAGCTATCCAATTAGCCACTGCTTATCAATTAAAAAAGGAAGACTGGGTCTCTCCCTACTACAGGGATGAAAGCATTCTTCTCGGGATTGGCTTTGAGCCCTACCAGCTAATGCTTCAGTTACTGGCAAAAACAGATGATCCTTTTTCAGGAGGCAGATCCTATTATTCTCATCCTTCGAGCAGGGATAACGATAAACCCAAGATCATCCATCAAAGCTCAGCTACCGGAATGCAGACTATTCCTACTACAGGGGTAGCTCAGGGGATAAAATATATTCAGGAATTTAACCTGCAAAATTTCGAAAACAATCCGGTTGTGGTATGCAGCCTTGGTGATAATTCAGTAACAGAAGGTGAAGTAAGTGAAGCTTTACAATTTGCCGCCCTGCATCAGCTTCCTGTTATTTTCCTGGTTCAGGACAATGAATGGGGGATTTCCGTAACAAAAGAGGAAGCAAGAACCAGTGATGCCTATGATTTCGTTGCAGGATTCTCAGGATTGAGCAGAATGCGTGTTGATGGCACTGACTTCGTGGAAAGCTTCGAGGTGATGAAAAAAGCCGTAGATTTTGTGAGGACCGAAAGAAAGCCTTTGGTAGTATGTGCCAAAACAGTGCTCATTGGTCATCATACTTCGGGGGTAAGAAGGGAGTTTTACAGAGATGAAGAAGACCTTGCAAAACACAGAGCTAAAGATCCGGGAGAAATTCTGAGAGCACAATTACTGGAGGCCGGAGTTGATGAAGAATTATTAAAACAGATTACGAAAAAAGCAAGGCTTGAGGTTGAAGAAGCCTTCGAAAAAGCTAAAAATGCGGCAGACCCAAAACCCGAAACCGTAATGGATCATGTGTTTGCTCCTACCCCTGTCACAGAAGAGGTGGGAACCCGGGAGCCTGCCGGCGGTGAAAAGATTGTGATGGTAGATGCTGCCATACATGCCATCCAGGAACTGATGTGGAAACATCCTGAAGCTTTACTTTACGGCCAGGATGTAGGCGAAAGGATCGGTGGAGTTTTTCGTGAAACAGTGACTCTGGGTAAAAAGTTCGGGAATAAAAGAGTTTTCAATACGGCCATTCAGGAAGCCTATATCATTGGTTCCACAGTAGGGATGAGTGCCGTTGGCCTAAAACCCATTGTAGAAGTTCAATTTGCAGATTATATCTATCCAGGAATCAATCAGCTGGTAACTGAAATTTCCAAATCCAATTACTTAAGCCACGGGAAATATCCGGTGAGCAATATCATCCGTGTCCCGATCGGGGCTTACGGAGGTGGAGGACCTTACCATAGCGGAAGCGTTGAAAGTATTCTTGCCAACATCAAAGGGATCAAAATAGCGTATCCAAGCAATGCCGCTGACTTTAAAGGACTATTAAAGGCTGCCTATTATGATCCGAATCCGGTCATTATGCTGGAGCATAAAGGTTTGTACTGGAGTAAAGTTCCGGGTACCGAAGATGCGAAAACCATAGAGCCGGCTGAAGATTATATTTTACCTTTCGGAAAAGGAAAAGTGATTATTGAAGCAGATAAGGAAGAAACTGATAAAGGAAGGACCCTGCTGGTTGTCACTTACGGAATGGGAGTTTACTGGGCTAAAGAAGCCGCTAAAAACTTCAGCGGAAGAGTGGAGGTGATCGATTTAAGGACACTGATCCCGTTAGACGAGGAACTGGTGTTTGAAAGGGTAAAAGCCCATGGAAAATGCATTGTCCTTACTGAAGAGCAGCTTAATAACTCCTTTGCAGAAGCCTTTGCACACCGTATTTCTAAAAACTGCTTTAAATACCTGGATGCCCCGGTAGAAGCCATGGGCTCTCTGGATGTTCCTGCCGTTCCGATCAATCTGGTGCTGGAAAGAGAGATGCTTCCGAATGCTGAAAAGCTGACCGGCAAGATTCAGGAAATGCTAAAATACTAATCATACAAGCCTCTGATCCGGAGGCTTTTTTTATGGCTTCTTTTTATAAATTTAAACATTCAATTCTTTTAAAACACTTATTCAGAAAATCCGTTTGCAGAACTGGTGTTTTGATGTTCCTATACTTCCTATAGAAATTGATCTTCTTCAATGATGGAAGAGTATAATCTTCCGGAGCCTATTGCTTCCAAAAACGGGATCCTGATCTGATTTACAGGACAATTGCTGTTGTATTTTTCACCTCAGAAATCATAAAGGAGCTATGGGTGCTTGCAATATGCTGTAAGGTTGTTAATTTCGAAAGCATGAAATTGCGATAATCCTCCATATCTTTCACCCCGATTTTAAGGATATAATCGTAGTCCCCGCTTACATGAAAGCATTCGGTAACTTCCTGCAGATCCATGATCTCTTTTTCAAACTGAAGAACATACTCCTTTTTATGCTGGGTCAGTTTCACATGGCACAATACGATAAAATCCCGGTTGACCTTGTGCCGGTCCAGGATAGCTACATATTTTGAGATCACTCCCGTATTTTCAAGCTTTCTGATGCGTTCGTATACCGCTGTTACGGAAAGACCAAGCTTATAAGACAATTCTTTGGTAGTTTGTTTAGAGTTTTGCTGTAAAAACAAGAGCAGTTTTTTGTCAATCTCATCCATATCCATAGATTATTTTTTGTTAAAAATTACCACTACCCAAATATAATAAACATTTTTTCTACACTTACACCAAACCATAGATTTATAATCTAAAAAAACAAATTTACATTGTAATAATTATTAAAATATCGCAAATTTAAAAACAAAAAAGCTATGAAAGATTTTAATGCAGCCAATGAAATTCAGGATTTGCAATATTTCGGAGAATTCGGCGGAGTGAATCCGTCTATCTCAGACAGCTCCACATATACCTTTCTGTCTGCCAAGACAATGTTCGATACTTTTGAGGGAAATGCAGACGGATGCTATCTGTATTCAAGACATTCATCCCCTATGAATCTCTACCTTTCCCAGGCATTGGCCAAGCTCGAAAATACCGAAGCCGCCAACGTTACGGCTTCAGGAATGGGAGCCATCACCTCTGTCCTGATGCAGATATGTAAAAGCGGTGACCATATCATCTCAAGCAGAACCATCTATGGCGGGACCTACGCCTTTCTGAAAAATTTTTTCCCGGGCTTCAATATTGAAACGACCTTTGTAGATATCAACAATTTTGAATCTGTTGAAAAATCCATAAAGCCGGATACAAAGGTCATTTATTGCGAAAGTGTCAGCAATCCCCTGCTTGAAGTGGCGGATTTAAGAAAACTTTCGGAAATCTGTAAAAAGTATAATCTTAAGCTGGTAGTGGATAACACCTTTTCTCCCCTTTCCATTTCACCTAAGCTGTTAGGGGCAGACATTGTCATCCACAGCCTGACTAAATTCATCAATGGAAGCAGTGATACTGTAGGAGGAGTATATTGCGGTAGTCAGGAATTTATCAATGATACTAAAAATGTAAACTCCGGGGCATGCATGCTGCTTGGCCCTACCATGGACAGCCTTCGCTCAGCAAGTATTCTCAAGAACCTGAGAACATTGCATATCCGGATCAAACAGCATAGCCATAATGCAATGTACCTGGCCGAAAGATTCGAAAAGGACGGCCTGAAAGTGGCATATCCGGGATTGAAATCCCATAAAAATCATGAGCTGATGAAAAGTATGATGCATGAAGAATACGGTTTTGGCGGCCTGCTGACGCTGGATGCTGGAACTACGGAAAAAGCCAATGAGCTGATGGAGCTGATGCAGCAGGAAAATCTGGGCTACCTGGCCGTAAGTCTTGGATTCTATAAGACTCTGTTCTCCTGTTCAGGAAGCTCTACATCTTCTGAAATTCCTGAAGAAGAGCGTGCTGCTATGGGAATTTCCGACGGGCTTATCAGATTTTCCATAGGATTGGATCATGACATCGAAAGAACCTACCTGAAAATGAAAGAATGCATGCTGAAAGTAGGGGTTCTCAACCATGAAGTAACCTCCATATTCTAAATTATAAAAGCTGTTGAGATCATGATCAACAGCTTTATTTTTTCTTTAATTTTTCCTGTAATAATGCTTTGGAAATGCCTCTTCCGGTTTCATCCTGAAAATATTCAGAAGGATCCAGGATTTTAAAAATCCATATCCGTAAGAGAACATCTGAATATAAGTTGAGATTACCGCCATCCCGGCAATACTCATATTCCTTGTTACCCATAAGGCATGAAAAAACACCAGGAAAGTATATAGTCCATAGAAGGCAAGTATAATTCCTTTCCCTAAAATAAAATATTCAATAAAGCCCAATACATACCCCAGTAAAAACAGGGTGGGAAATGCAAAGGAAATTTTCACATAATCAGGGTGCCTCTGGTTCAGGATAGGCCTTGCACATCCGAATTGAAATACCTGTTTTGAAAACTTTCCGAAATCTACCCTTCGCTTATGATATACGGCAATATCATCAAAAAAAGCAGTGGTAAAACCATTTTCCCAAAGGGTCATAGACAGATCCGGGTCCTCTCCTATTCTCATCTCGGAAAAACCTCCCACCTCATTAAAAACAGCTTTCTTCACCCCCATATTAAAACTTCTGGGCTGAAATCTGGATATCGCTTTTTTACTTCCCCGGATTCCCCCTGTGGTAAAAACAGAGGTCATGGAATAGGAAATGGCTTTCTGCATAAGATTAAAGCCTTTATGAGCCTTGTCTGCGCCACCAAAGGCATCACATGGGATCTCTATGATATTCTTTTTGATATTCTCAATATAATCAGTTTCTACAATGACATCACTGTCCACAAAAACCAGCCATTCATTTCCCGCTCTTCTTGCTCCGTAATTTCTTGTCAAGCCCGGACCTGAATTATCCTTTCTGAAATACTGTATGTTTAAAAGTTCCTCAAAGCTGTACACTGTAGGTTTCAGATCTATAAGAGAGCCGTCATCCACAATAATCACTTCAAACTCCTTGTCAGTCTGATGAGTAAGTGAATTAAGCAGCTCAAAAAGCTCGTCTTTACGATTAAAAATAGCAACGATAATGGAAATTGTAGGCTTCAAAATGGAAAATTTCCCAAAAATAATTATTCATGGAAGAATCCACAAACAGTTTAACAGGTTATTCAGAGAAATTAACATAATATAAATCCAAAGCCACAGGAATGGTTAACGGTTAACGGCAAAGGCTGCCTTATACAAATACTCCTGATCTGAAATAAATCCACAACACTATGGAAATAAGTGAAATAATAACCGAACAGCTGAACAACAGGAGCTGAAACAGGTTTTTAAAATAGTAAAGTTCTGAAATATACAGGACAAAAAACAGTAAAAATGAAAGAGAGAGACCTATTACTGAAGCTACGATTACTGTCTGGATAAGATTTTCAGGAGGCAATGGGTCCCTGAATACAAAAAATAATAAGGTACAAGCTATGACAATAAATCCTGAACTGATCTTCTCAATAATATATCTCGCCTTTTTTGACTTGGACCGAACACAAAAACGGTTGCCGGAACCGGTATCTAACAGATTCAGGGCATTAAAAAACATATCCAATAGATCAGGAATATTCCAGGACATAATCACTTTAATTGATTCTGATATAGAAAAATTATAACAAATATTAAGATAATACCTTACGACTTATCCGGACTAGCCAAATGATCATGAAAACGGCAATATAAGAATAGGTGGCTAGCAATGAGGAAACGCCGTAATTTGTCATTCTGCTTTATGTACTTTTTTCGTCCCTTCATACATCTCATATTGCAAAAATCTCGTTTCCAGTTTCCCGTTGAAAAGTTTGATCTTCCTCGACGGACGGAGACCTACCTTTTTTACGGCCTCAAGATCAGAGGTAATCAGCCATGCCAGTGTGTTGGGATAATTATTCTTGAAAGTATCACCGATCTTTTTATAGAAATCGTCATCATTAACGGAGATCCTTTCGTCATATGGCGGATTAAACACCATCAGCAACGGAAAAAGCTCTTTTTTTGAATCAAAGAAATTTTGCTTTTTTACTTCGATTACATCTTCCATTTCCGCTGCTTCAATATTTATTCTTGCGGCATTCAGCATTCTTGCATCGATATCGTAGCCTACTATTTTCCCTTCAAATTCTTTGATCCTGTTGATCCTGAATTCCTTGATCTTTGTAAACAATTCCGCGTCATAGTCCTTCCAGTTCTGGAAGGCAAATTTTTTCCTGAAAATCTGTGCCGGAAGGTCCATTGCGATCATAGCGGCTTCAATTAATAGGGTTCCTGAGCCACACATCGGATCAAGAAAATTCCCTTTTCCATCCCATCCAGCCATCTGAAGCATTCCACTGGCCAAAACCTCATTGATAGGGGCCTGCCCCTGCTCTTTCCTGTACCCTCTTTTAAATAACGGATCTCCTGAAGAATCCAGTGATATGGTCACCAGATCCCTGTCAATATGAAGATGAAATTTAATATCAGGATTCTTTGTTTCCACATTGGGACGCTTTTTAAATTTGAACTGAAAGTAATCTACAATTGCATCCTTCATTTTCAATGTCATAAACTGGGAATGTTTAAAGCGCTCCGAATTTACCGTAGCATCAATGGCAAAGGTCTGATCAATGTCCATATACTCATCCCAGGCAAACCTTGAAAGCTTATCGTAAAATTTATGTTCGTTAAAAGCTTTAAATTCGAAAACCGGGACCAGAATCTTTAAGGCTGTTCTCGCAGAGTAATTTATTTTATACAGGAAGCCCAGGTCTCCTTCGCAGTTTACCGCCCTGTTTTTGATTTCAACTTTCCGGCCGCCAAGCTTTTTAATTTCATCCGCCAGGACAGGTTCCAGTCCAAAAAATGTTTTTATCTGAATTTGTAGATTTTCTGTATCCATAGTCATGAAAAGATATAAAGATTTAAAAATTAAAAGATTAGGCATTTAATTTTTTCATCAATTGAATCTTTCAATATCTCAATGTTAAAAATACTTGCCTTTAACCGCACAAATTTAGTTATTTTTGCGTTATGGAATGGTTTGAATCTTGGTTTGATACCCCTTATTATCATTTGTTATATAGCAACAGAGACTATACGGAAGCTGAAAACTTCATTACAAAATTAACTGCTTACCTGCAGCTTCCACCATCTTCTAAAATCATTGATCTGGCCTGCGGAAAAGGAAGACATTCGGTCTTTCTGAATAAACTGGGATATGATGTTTTAGGGCTCGACCTTTCCAGACAAAGCATAGAATTTGATAAGCAGTTTGAAAACCAGACATTACTTTTTGAGGTCCATGATATGAGAAACCCCATCGATGCAGAGCCTATGGATGCTGTTTTCAATCTTTTTACAAGCTTCGGATATTTTGAAAGTGAAAGTGATGATAAAAAAGTCTTTCAATCGGTTTACCGGGCTTTAAAACCAGGTGGCTTTTTTGTTTTGGATTACCTCAATGAAGCCTATGTAAGGAAAACCATAGTACCGGAATCTGTAATTATCCGGGATCATATCCATTTTAAGATCCGTAAAAAAATTGAAAGAAGATATATTATCAAGGATATCCGTTTTGAAGACAACGGAAAACCTTATCATTTCTTTGAAAAAGTAAAGCTGCATACGCTCGAGGCCATTAATTCCTATGCCGATGAAACTGGCTTCGAAAGAATAAAAATCTGGGGAGATTATCAGCTAAACGCTTTTGATAAGGAAAGTTCTCCCCGTTGTATCAATCTATTTAGAAAAAAAGCATGATAACCGTTACTCTACTTATTTTAAGCGTCCTTGCAGGAGTATTTCTTGGAAAATATTTCGGCAGGAAAGAAAAGCTGGCAAAAAATTTACTGATCTTAAGCGCCGGATTTCTCATTACTATCTGCCTGAATGAAGTATTTCCGCAGGTTTATACTTCCGAAATAAGCCATAACCTTGGTGTTTTTGTGATCATTGGTGTTCTGCTGCAAATGATTCTTGAGGCCTTGACGAAAGGGTTCGAGCATGGCCATTTCCATCATCATAATGAGCATAATATCCTTCCTTTGGCTTTAATGGTGGGGCTTTTTATCCATGCTTTCATCGAAGGTATTCCTCTTGCCAATGAAGACCATGAGCTGTCCCCTTATCTTCTGGGGATTGTTTTTCATAATCTTCCCATTTCATTTATCCTCGGCGCGTTTTTATTCAACCGGAAAAATGAACCGAAAAAAAGGCCTTCATACCCTTCGTTGCTGATCGTAGCCTTATTTGCTCTGGCATCCCCCATGGGAATGTTACTGGGGAATTATTTCAATCCCGAACTACAGCCTTATTTTCTTGCCATCGTAGGAGGTATTTTCTTACATATTTCATCCGTAATCATCTTTGAAAGCAATAAAAACCACAATATTGACTGGACAAAAATAGGATTGGTAATTCTCGGGGTTTCTTCAGCTTTAATCATGCATTTATTCCATCATCATCCGCATTGAACATATAATTAAACCGGTACAAAGTTTAAACCATGTTCCGGATGGTAAATCAGAGCCTGATCCCATTAAAAATAAAAAGCTCCGGACAATCCGGAGCCTTCAATTTAATCACTCATTACACAATCTGGAAATTAGAATTTCCATCCGAATGTAAGAAAGAAGTTATTTCTGCTGTTTTTCACGTCTGAAACAATGTAAGAATCACTTGTTATCAGATTATTTTGTGAATAATAACCAGCCTCTATATTATTTGCAGGATCTACGACCCCTCTCATAAATGGATTACGGTATTTGGACATTACGTTCTGATAGGAAGCATCTATATAAAATGATTTGAAATCATATCCAAGCCCGAAAGACAGAGCGTTTCTGTCATTAAGGATAAGATTGTCATATGATCCGTCCGATACAGAGCCATCGTTAGCAAATCTGCTGATGGTTAATGCATCCAGCGGGTTAGAAGTATAGGCATAACCTCCTCTTATCCTTAGCTGCTTAAGCCTGTATTCCGCTCCTACTCTTACTTCTGATACGTTTTTGTAATTATCCTTAAAGAAATCATTAAGTTCCGTTTCCGCAGGACCATATTCTTTATATTTCGGAGTAGTCAGACCAAGACTGTAATCAACGTTCAAAGCAAAGCTTTTATTTGCGATGAAAGCGGCGCTCACTGTAGCTTTAAGCGGAGAGGTGAACTTTCTGTTTTCAATCGCTATGTCATCACCATATACAGGATCATTATAAAAATTATAGCTTCTGTCAATATTCCAGAAAGTAGGGGTTTCAAGGGCAGCACCCAAACGGAAGTTAGGACTTACCTTTCCGATTACTCCCAGGGATGCGGAGAAACCATTCCCTCTTTCATAAAAAGGCGTATTCTGCTTGCTGAAATATTCGGATGATCCGTTCTGAAGAGAATTAAAAATAGCTGTATCAGACTGATCAACCGATGAATTGAAGAAGTTGAATCCTGCTCCGATATATAAGCTATGATTATAGTTGGCACCTACCCCGAAGCTCGTTTTGGATATATAACCATATCTGTCATACGCATGCCTTGCATAAGATGAGCTGTTACTATCATCAAAGTCATAGATGATATTACTGTTTCCGGGAGTCTCTACATAATTTTCAATAGACTGGTTGGAAAAATTCACTCCGATGTTGATAAATTTCCATGCACTCTCTGTCTGTAATTGAAAAGTCATTACCCCTCCGGCATTTCCAAGGTCTCCCTTGGTTAAAGAATATCCGTAGGAGGAACCGGCAAGTGAAGACGTATTTTTATTGTTCATTATAGATAACGTCCCTGAAATCTCTCCGGAAATAGCAACCCCCAAACCAGCCGGGTTGGTCAGCAAAGAATTGGCATCACCTCCCAAAGCCCCGTTAGATCCAGCCATCGCATTAAACTTGGCTGACCCTATATTCGGAGAATTAGAATAAACATCTATAGAATTTCTTATGACAGAAATATCCTGAGCCTGCACAAAAAAAGCTGCAGAAATGCTCATTATAGCTAAAGTTTTTTTTAACATTATTTTTTTGAATAGTTATTGTTTTGAATTTTATCTTCCTCCTCTGAAGCCTCCGCCGCCTCCGCCGGATCTGAAGCCGCCACCTCCGGAACTACCGCCACCAAATCCGCCCGAGTTAAAACCTCCGGATCTGAAGCCGCCACTGTTGTTGTTCCTGAAGCCGCTATCATTTCTGAAGCCACTGTCATTACTTCGGTATCTAGGCTGATTATAGCCGGGATTGGTACGATATCCGGACTGATTTCTGAAACCTCCGTTGGCATTTCCTTGTCTGAATCCGCCATTGGTATTTCTGAAGCCGCCGGTGTTCCCTTGTCTGAAACCACCTGTGTTGGTTCTGAAGCCAGAAGTATTGCCTTTGCTTAAGCCTCCTGCATTATAGCTGTTGAATCCTCTTCCGTCTGCTCCGCTTCTTCTGTAAATAGGCCTGTAGTAATTACCCCAGTAGCCGCCGTTCCATCCCCAGTAAGGATATCCATAATAGCCACCCCAGAAAGGATCATATCCCCAGAAAGGTGAATATCCGAATCCCCAGCTCCAATATGGGTTGTAGCCCCAGCCGCCTCCCCAGCCCCAGGACAGACCTATGCCCCAGCCCCAGCCTCTGTTCCATCCCCAATATGGGCTATAATAACCATATCCCCAAGGATATCCCCATCCCCAGGAGTTATCATAATAATTGGTTACATTTCCGGCAAAAGTTCCCCAGTCAGAATCGGTAGCATTTCCGTTCCATGAAGTTCCGCTCCACGCGTTATACCTATTGTCCTGTTCCTGGGTATTTATTTCGGCATTTTGAATGATATTTGAATCGTCTTGATAATAATCATAATATTCCCCTACCCTGTTCCCATTGTTATTAATAATTACGCCTTCAGGTAGTGTATCTTTATTGGGATCATAATAGACCCCGTCTGTCTCGCTGTACCCTCCCATCTGGGCGCCACAAGACATCAGTAGTAATCCGCCTGCAATTGCCAAAACACCTTTTGATTTTAGCATTCCAAGCAAATTTTTATGTATATTTCTTTTCATGATAACGTAAAAATTTTTAATTTAAATTATATTTGCAATCTGTACCAAAAATGTACCAAATAACTGGTAAAAAAATCTATCAAAAATAGATTTTTATTTTTAGATGACAATAAAAGAAAAAAGTTAAAAAAATTTTAAAAAATAATGGCAAAATTAACCTCAAGAAGCGAAGATTACAGCAAATGGTATAATGAGTTGGTGGTAAAAGCTGACTTAGCTGAAAATTCCGGAGTGCGGGGGTGCATGGTAATCAAACCATACGGCTATGCAATCTGGGAAAAAATGCGTGATGAAATGGACAGAAAGTTCAAGGAAACCGGTCACGTTAATGCTTATTTCCCGCTTTTTGTGCCCAAAAGCTTGTTTGAGGCTGAAGAAAAAAATGCAGAAGGTTTTGCAAAAGAATGTGCGGTAGTCACCCATTACAGATTAAAAACGGATCCGGACAACCCTCAGAAGCTGATTGTGGATCCTGAAGCAAAACTGGAAGAAGAGCTGATCGTGCGTCCTACTTCAGAAGCGATTATTTGGAATACCTATAAGAATTGGATCCAGTCTTACAGAGATCTTCCGATCCTGATCAACCAATGGGCCAATGTGGTGCGATGGGAGATGAGAACACGCCTGTTCCTGAGAACTGCGGAATTTCTATGGCAGGAAGGCCACACCGCGCATGCTACCCGTGAGGAGGCAATAGAAGAAACGGAGAAAATGATCGATGTATATGCCGATTTTGCCGAAAACTTTATGGCAATGCCTGTGATTAAAGGATTAAAAACACCTTCCGAAAGATTTGCGGGAGCAGACGAAACCTATTGTATAGAAGCCTTGATGCAGGACGGGAAAGCTCTACAGGCAGGAACCTCCCACTTCCTGGGACAGAATTTCGCAAAAGCCTTTGACGTGAAATTTACCAATAAAGAAGGAAAAATTGAACATGCATGGGCCACCTCATGGGGGACATCTACCCGTCTGATGGGCGCCCTTATCATGACCCATTCGGATGATTTCGGATTGGTATTGCCTCCTACCCTGGCTCCAATTCAGGTAGTGATTGTTCCTATCTTTAAAGGGGAAGAACAATTGAACCAGATCAGTGAAGTTGCCATGGATATCCAGGCTAAGCTGAGAATGAAAGGCATTTCCGTGAAATTTGATAATGACACCCAGAACAAACCGGGATGGAAATTTGCAGAATATGAGCTGAAGGGAGTTCCGGTACGAATTGCCATAGGCCCTAAGGATCTGGAAAACAAATCCGTAGAAATTGCAAGAAGAGATAACCTTACAAAAGAGGTTCGTTCAATTGAAGGTCTGGACTCTTATATTGAGGAATTACTGAAAACGATACAAAAAGATATCTACAATAAAGCCCTTAATTTCAGAAAGGATAATATCACTAAAGTTGATTCTTACGAAGAGTTCAAGAAAGTGCTGGAAGAAAAAGGAGGCTTTATCTATGCCCACTGGGATGGTACCGCGGAAGAAGAAGAGCAGATCAAGGAAGAAACCAAGGCCACCATCAGATGTATTCCTTTGGATGATGATATTGAGGAAGGAGTGTCCCTTATTTCCGGTAAACCTTCAAAAAGACGTGTATTATTCGCTAAAGCATATTAATTTTTTTAATGATTTATCAAACATTTCCGAAAAAAATAGATAATAATTAAAAAAAAATAACATTTAGAGATTTTTTTATTTAAATTTATATCACATTAATCTCAAAATAAATTTATTATGTCTTTAAATGTCATTGATTTAATTAAAGGACAATTGGGTCCCGCTTTAGTATCTCAGGCTGCTTCTCAATATGGAGAAAGCGAATCAGGAATTTCAAAAGCAATTGGAGGTTTATTACCTGTAGTTGTGGGTGGGCTGGCCAATAATTCGGACAACCCTAACGTCTTAGATGCCATATCAAACGCCTCATCCAGCGGAATTTTAGGAAATTTATTAGGTGGTAGCACTAACAATTCCCTTATCTCTAATTTATTGTCCTCAATTTTTGGTGACAAAATCAGCGGAATAATCAACACTATTGCTACATACGCAGGAGTAAGCAATAATACTTCCAGTTCTTTGCTAAGCCTGGTAACAGGAGCAACGGTAGGTTCCATAGGAAAATATGCCGCTGATAACAACCTGGATAGATCAGGGATTTCCGGTTTATTGAATGACCAGAAAGGCATCATTTCCGGCCTGCTTCCTGCAGGGCTTTCCCTGGCTTCCTTGAACATAGGGGATTGGGCTAAAAGATATCAGTTTGATAACGATAAGGATGCCATAAACACCCCACATGAAGAACCTAAAATAGAGGTTACAAGAAGTACAACACCTACAGGGACCTATCCTGACCGGAACAATGACGGCGGAGGCTCCATCTGGAAATGGCTTCTGCCGCTTTTACTGCTAATTGCGGCTGCGTATTTCCTTTGGAAACAATGTGATAAAAAAGAAACTACCACTACCGCTACAGCCACGGATTCAACCGGGGTAGCAACCGATACGGCAAGCGCAGTTTCTCCAACTGCCGATACAGCAAGCGCAGGCGCAGCCACTTCGGCAAAGGTGGATGAAAATATTGATCTGAACGGAACCACACTTAAAGGATATAAAGGGGGTATGGAAGACAGGATGATCACCTTTTTAAAATCCGGCGGTTATGAAAATGCAGCGGATGACAGCGCTTTAAAGGATACATGGTATGATTTTGATCATGTGAACTTCAAAATGGGAAGCTCAACTGAGCTGGAAGCAGGGTCCCAGGGACAATTGGACAACCTGGTTGCCATTTTAAAGGCATTTCCTGATGCTAAAATCAAAATCGGCGGCTATACTGATAAAACAGGAAATGAAGCCGGCAACCTGAAATTATCTCAGGCAAGGGCAGATTATATTAAAAATGCACTTGCAAAAGCCGGAGTAGGCAGTCAGGTGCTGGGTGCCGAAGGCTATGGAAGCAAATTCGCTACTGTTGATGCCAACGCTTCTGATGCTGAGAGAGCCGTAGACAGAAAAATGTCTGTAAGATTTGCAAAGTAATTACAACTTAAAAAATATTAATCCCGGAAGTGCTTCCGGGATTTTTTATTTCCGGTTTTCATATTTCGATTTATTTAATTAAATTTGTTAGTCATTTCTAACATTTATGAATTTAAAAAACGCCTGGCGCAAAAATAAAACATTACATTCATTACCTGAGGTTTACTCATCAATTAAAGTACCCGAAAAAGCAAGTTTCTGGAGAAAGTACCTTGCTTTTGCAGGACCCGGGTTAATGGTTGCCGTAGGATATATGGACCCGGGAAACTGGGCTACTGATATTGCCGGAGGAGCTCGGTTCGGATATACCCTGCTCTCTGTAATTCTGATATCCAATATCTTTGCAATGGTTCTGCAGCATCTTTCGGTAAAACTCGGAGTAGTTGCAGAAAGAGATCTTGCACAGGCTTGCAGAGATCATTTCAGCCCTGCTACCAACTTTATATTATGGATATTCTGTGAAATAGCTATAGCCGCCTGCGACCTTGCAGAGGTCATAGGCTCCGCCATTGCCCTTAATCTGCTGTTTCATATCCCTTTGACATGGGGGATTGTAATCACCACCATCGATGTATTGATTATCCTGCTCCTCCAGGCAAAAGGATTCAGGTGGATTGAAAGCATTGTAGGCGGCCTTATATTTATTATTCTCGCCTGCTTCATCTATGAGATCGTGATTTCAAAGCCGGCTTTTAATGAAATCCTGGGGGGCTTGATTCCTCAAAAGGAGATCATTCAGAACCCCTCCATGCTGTATATTGCCATTGGTATCCTGGGAGCCACCGTAATGCCCCATAACCTCTATCTGCACAGCAGTATCGTTCAGACCAGGAATTATCCCCGGACTAAAGAAGGAAAAAAAGAGGCTATAAAATTTGCGACCTTAGACAGTACCGTATCGCTGATGCTCGCCTTCTTTATTAATGGCGCCATACTCATTCTGGCAGCCGCTACCTTCCACATTACAGGTAACAAGCATGTGGCTGATATACACGATGCCTATAAAATGCTTACCCCCATATTGGGAGCATCCATGGCCAGTATTGCCTTTGCAATTGCATTACTGGCCTCGGGACAAAATTCAACGCTCACAGGAACACTGGCCGGCCAGATCGTAATGGAAGGATTTTTAAACATCAGATTAAAACCATGGCTAAGAAGGCTTATTACCAGACTTATTGCCGTGATCCCGGCCCTTATCGTCACCATTATCTACGGTGAAAGGGGAACCACTGAATTACTGGTTCTGAGCCAGGTCATCCTGTCAATGCAACTGAGCTTTGCCGTTGTCCCTCTGGTGATGTTTACCAGCGATAAAGCCAAAATGGGGGAATTTGTAAATAAACCATTCATGAAGACCTGTGTATGGATTATTTCCTTTATCATCATTATCCTGAATCTATACCTTTTATTTCAGACCTTTTTGGAGAGTAATAGTGAGTGGTTTACTGTATCCGTCAATGATTGGGAAACTTCAATCATCTTATTTTTCTGACTATATGTCCTGATTTTTTATTTGGCAGACTCTTTGTCAAACAATAAGGAAAATAAATATTGAATTATGGAAAATCAGGATATCAACGAAGAAAGCATTAATAATCAGGAAGAAAACAATATTCAGGGCGAGGCAAATTCTGAAGAAAATGTGACAGCCACACCTTCTGCTGAGGAACTTTTGGCAGAAGAGAAAGACCGTTACATCAGATTATATGCTGAGTTTGAAAATTACAAAAAAAGAACCGCCAAGGAAAAAATGGAATTCTTCCAATATGCCAATCAGGATATGATGATTTCTATGCTTGGTGTTTTAGATGATTTTGAAAGAGCTTTGAAAGAAATCGCTAAAAACGGAAATCCTGCTGACCTTCAAGGGGTAGAGCTTATCTACCAGAAATTTAAAAATAAGCTGGGTGAAAAAGGATTAAAACCTATGGAAGTGAAAGCCGGAGACAGTTTCAATGTGGATCTTCACGAGGCCATTACTCAGATTCCTGCACCTTCGGAAGATCTGAAAGGCAAAATCGTAGATGTTATTGAGACCGGTTATACTTTGAATGATAAAGTTATCCGCTTTGCAAAAGTAGTAACAGGAAATTAATATTAATAAGCGATAAATGATGAGTGATAATTGATGAAAACTACGGTCATACACTCTTTAATATCTGTTATCATTTATCAATAATCAATTATAAATGTCATGTCAAAAAGAGATTATTACGAGGTTCTTGGAGTAAGCAAATCTGCATCAGCCGACGAGATAAAGAAAGCCTATCGTAAAATGGCCATCAAATATCACCCTGATAAAAATCCCGGTGATAAGGACGCGGAAGAGAAATTTAAAGAAGCCGCGGAAGCGTATGAAGTATTGAGCGATGACCAGAAGCGTTCAAGATATGATCAGTTCGGTCATGCCGGTGTAGGAGGAAACGGTGGATACGGCGGTTTCGGCGGCGGAATGAATATGGAGGATATCTTCAGCCAGTTTGGGGATATCTTCGGAGGGCATTTCGGCGGAGGATTCGGAGGATTTGGCGGTGGAGGCCGTCAGCAGGTAAAAGGCTCCAATTTGAGGATCAGAATCAAGCTGAATCTTGAAGAAATGGTGAACGGAACCCAAAAAACCATCAAGGTAAAGAAAATGAAGCTGGCGGAAGGGGCTACTTCAAAAACCTGTCCTACCTGCAACGGTTCCGGTGTTCAGGTAAAGGTTATGAATACCATGTTCGGGCAAATGCAGACCCAGACCACCTGCGGAACATGTCAGGGAATAGGTAAGGTTGCGGATAAGATCCCGGCCGGTGCCAACGCGCAGGGTCTCGTTAAGGATGAGGAGGAAGTTACCATTAATATTCCTGCGGGAGCAAGAGACGGAATCCAGCTCAATGTAAGAGGAAAAGGAAATGATGCGCCTTTTGGCGGAGTTCCCGGTGATTTGCTGGTGATCATTGAAGAAGAGGTGGATAAAACCATCAAGAGAGAGGGAGATAATCTGCATCAGGAATTATATATTTCGTTTGCCGAGGCTGCTCTGGGAACTAAAAAAGAAGTTCCTACAGTTGGCGGAAAAGTGAAGATCACCATTGACCCAGGCACACAGTCCGGTAAAATCCTGAGACTGGCTGGAAAAGGACTTCCTAGTATAGACAGCTATGGAAAAGGTGATATGTTCATCCATATCAATGTATGGACACCTCAAACTCTTACGAAGGAACAAAAAGAATTTTTTGAAAAACAGATGTTAAGCGGTGAAATGGTGGCAGAACCTTCCGGAAAAGAAAAGACTTTCTTCGATAAAGTAAAAGATCTGTTTAATTGATTCGGATACAACAGACATAAAAAAACTTGCAACGATTTTGTTGCAGGTTTTTTATTGAATCCGTCTTATCTATTTACGTGTTGCGACGGAATATATTTTCTTACCTGCGGTAAAGAGTAGCACCATTATCAAACCTCCTGCTAATCCAAAGGTAAATTCTTTCAGTATGGAAGGCCATGTAGGAAGCATGTGATGAAGATATTCGATATTATGATCAAAAATCCCTCCTGAAACCAGGATCAGAGCGATCGTTCCCACTACTCCCAAAAACTTGATGATGATTGGTAATGCTTTCACCAGAAAATGTCCGAGCTTAGAGAAAAAGCCTTTATCATTACTTTTCTTGATCAGCTTAAAACCAGCATCGTCCATTCTCACGATAAGGGCCACAATTCCGTACACCCCTACGGTTGCCAGAAATGCGACAAAAGTAACGGTAAGAATCTGTATCAGCAAATCATTTTCCTGAATCACAGTTCCCAAAGCAATGATTACAATTTCTATGGAAAGGATAAAGTCTGTGGCAATAGCAGATTTAATCTTTGATTTTTCAGAATCTTCAGAGCTTTCACCTGCCTTACTTTCTTCCACCACTTCATGCCCTTTTTTAGATCTGTGGAACAGGAATTCTATAATTTTTTCAACTCCCTCAAAAGCCAGATAAAGCCCTCCTAAAACAAGAATAATCTCAATAGCCGGTTTATAAAGCCAATTCAGCAGAAACGCCACGGGCAGGATAATAAGCTTGTTGATAAAAGATCCTTTTGTAATAGCCCATAAAACAGGCAATTCACGGGAAGAAAGGAAGCCGGTTGCCTTTTCTGCATTTACGGCAAGATCATCCCCTAAAATACCCGCTGTCTTTTGAGTTGCTATTTTACTTGTTACAGCCACATCATCCATTAAAGCCGCGATGTCGTCCAAAATAGCGAAAAAACCAGATGCCATATTATTTTAATATTTTTTTAATAGTTGTTAAAACAAAAATACTTATTTAATTCGATTTACTTACATTGATTAATAATATAATGCCTTTTTTATCGGTAAAAATAATCACTCATATTTTATATTCTTATGATCCTGATTAAATATTTTTCATTATGGCTTTTAAGAACCGAACGCTGTAGATCCGGATTTCGGAATATTTTGTATATTCGTCTGACATAAGCAGTGAATATCTAAAACTGACTCTTGCATTGGTCTAAACTTATTTTCTGATAATGAATATCATCGCATGAAAAAGCTGATCCTCAAATACCCTTTTTTTGCTTTAGGATGTCTCAGCTTTATTCTGAATTCCTGCAATACAAAATTCAGGGTCTGGGTAGGGACACATAATGATCAAAAAATCTACAACCTGAAATACGGTGAGCACAAAAAGCAGAAAATGGACGTCTTTTTACCGTCAGCATATCCGGAAACATCTCTTGTAGTTCTAATCATTCATGGCGGTGCCTGGAAATATGGCCGGAAAGAGCATATGATCCAGATTCAGAAAATGCTTTTTAAAAATAATATTCCAAGCATCAATATGAATTACAGGCTAGTATCGAAAAACATAACTTACAGGCAGCAGTTAGAAGATATCAGCCTGGCTATTGACAAGTTCAATTCTTTAGCCCATAAAGCGGAATTGCAGCCCAATAATTACATCCTTCTGGGTGAAAGTGCAGGCGGCCACCTGGCATTGCTTTATGGTTACCAGAATCCTGATCAGATAAAAAAAATTATCTCCCTGAGCGGACCAACAGATTTTTATTCTGAAAAGTATCTGAACTCATTCTATTCCAGATATACTTCTTCAACTGTTCAAAAGATGGTAGGAACCAGATTCAGACGGGAAAAGCTGTCTGAGGAATTTAAAAAAGCAAGCCCCGTCGCCAGTGTCACCAATGTTCCCACTTTATTGTTTCAGGGAAACAGGGATTTTCTGGTCAACCAGCATCAGGGATTATCCCTGGATTCCGTTTTAACGCGGGAAAACATTCCTCATAAACTGGTTTTCATGAAAAATGCCGGGCACGCCCCAAGGTTTTTCAGTAAGAGAAAAAGGGACAGCATCATCTATCCTAATATCCTGAAATGGATCAGAAATCAATAACAAAAAAACCACCCTTACGGATGGTTTTATATTTTTATTTTTCAATTCTTTATTTATTCAAAATTCTGATCTTCATATTTGGAAAAGTCCTCCTTTTTTCCAAACAGGAACTTAATAACGATCGGTAAAGTGGTCACCAGAACTATTACAATAATAATCAGCTCAAGTTTTTTCTTCAGGTCGATACCAAATTGCTCTATAAATAGCTTATCAAGGTAATGGCCTGCAAAGATCAAAAGGAAAGACCATAAAACAGCTCCGATAATGTTATCCCTCAGAAATTCTTTTTTATCCATTTTAACAATTCCTGCAACAATCGGGGTAAAGGTTCTTACCACAGGTAAAAATCTGGCCATGATCACCGCCAGGGCACCATGTTTTTCAAAGAAATCATGAGCCTGGTACAGGTATTTTTTCTTAAAGAGCATGGTATCTTTTCTTTTATACAGAGCAGGTCCTGCTTTCAGGCCGAAATAGTATCCTACCTCATTTCCTACGATGGCTGCCACAGCAACACTGGTGGCGAGAAGAGTGGTATCCATGAAATCGCTCCCTGTGGAGCCAAAAGTCTCTTTGATGATATCAACAGCATAAATTCCTGAAACGAAAAGTAATGAATCTCCTGGTAAAAAAAATCCTACAAAAAGACCTGTTTCAGCAAAAATAATAAATAAAATCAACCAAAACCCTCCTAGCTTAATATAAAACTCCGGGTTTAATAAATCTTTCCAGCTATTGAAATCTTCCATATATATTCTTGAATAGCAAAAATAAGCCTAAAAAACCTGAAAAGGAAATTAATTAAGAGTTTTTAACTAAATATTACAGCTCTGAATCATCATCGGAAACTGCGGTTCCGTCTGCCATCAGAAAAGCTTTAAGAAACGGGGTGATATTTCCGTTCATTACAGCATCCACATCCGAAGTTTCATAGCCTGAGCGTACATCTTTCACCAGCTTGTAAGGATGCATTACATAATTCCTGATCTGGCTCCCCCACTCGATCTTCATTTTATTGGCTTCTATCTCGTTACGGGCTTTCATACGTTCTTCAAGCTCCATTTCGTATAGCCTTGAACGGAGCAACTGCATTGCTTTTTCTTTATTTTGGAGCTGTGACCTGGACTCTGAATTTTCAATAATAATCCCTGTAGGAGCGTGACGGAGACGAACTGCTGTTTCCACCTTGTTTACGTTCTGCCCTCCGGCCCCGGAAGCCCTCATTGTTTCAAAAGTGATATCGGCAGGGTTGATATTAATTTCAATTGTGTCATCCACCAATGGGTATACATATACCGAAACAAAGCTTGTATGGCGTTTTGCATTGCTGTCGAAAGGTGAAATCCTCACCAGTCTGTGCACTCCGTTTTCCCCTTTCAGATATCCGAAGGCATACTCCCCGTCAATTTCCAAAGTAACCGTTTTTACTCCTGCAACATCTCCTTCCTGGAAGTTTAATTCACGGATCTTATATCCCTGCTTTTCAGCCCACATTGTGTACATCCGCATAAGCATGGCAGCCCAGTCGCAGCTTTCAGTACCTCCGGCCCCTGCCGTGATCTGTAATACCGCAGAGAGCTCATCTCCCTCATTGGAAAGCATATTTTTGAATTCCAGGTCCTCTATTTTTTCTACCAGCTTCGGAAAGGTTTCGTCCAGCTCTTTTTCGGAATCCGGATCTTCCCTGGCAAATTCCACAAGCACCTGCAGATCTTCAAACTGAGTACTTATTTCCTCATAATCTTCCACCCATTTCTTTTTGGAGCGAAGCTGCTTCAAAAAGGCTTCGGCTTCTTTCGGGTTATCCCAAAATTCAGGAGCAGCCGTTTTTTCATCATCATTGGCTATTTCTATCTTCTTTTTTTCAATCTGAAGGTATCTGTGCAGATCTTCTATTCTCGATTGGGTTTCTTTTATCTGGTCGTTGCTAATCACGTATTTTCATTTTTTGCAAAAATACGGATAAAATTATGAGTAATAAATAACGGGAACAGATTTTCAGTGGTAAGACCGAAGGATGTCCTTGAACGGCATGAGGCTATCCTGCGGAATCATTCTCCGTATCTTCCCCATTATGATGGAAACCGATGGCCCTTCTTGGTTCCTCAACAACCTGATAAGTTTCCAGCTCAGCTTTCAAAGCCCTGATCCGATATTGGAAATCATCAAAATTATTGATGATCATATCATTCAGAAATCTTGCCACCTGATCGAGGTATTCTTCCGTAAGCTTGGCTGCCGCCTCTCTTAAAGCTCCGTTTAAAAGATTCTGATCAATTCTCAGATTTTTATTTCTTGTTCTCTGGTAAAGCTTTTTGATACGTTTTTTCAGGCTTTGGGTAAAATCAATGATCATCGTATTGCTGAAGACTTTCATTTTTGATGAAATGTCATGCCAGAAAGGAACTTTGTCTGCTTTATTATTTTTAAGAATTTTATATAACAGGGAATCTGATTCAAGATTTCTGGTCATGGCATAGAGAATGATTTCTGATCTTTCGGAAAGGTTGGGCGGAAAAACCGGGATCATCACATCAAATCTTCCCGGCGCAAGAATATCCTCATTGATCTCTGCAACAGAGTTGGCTGATCCCACCATCAATATTTCTTCCTGCTCAAATTTGCTGATATAGTGTAAAATAATTTCCTGGGTTTCAAGATTACATGCCGCCACATCTGTTTCCGCTCTTCTTTCCATCATGATCTCATCAAAATCTTCCATAAAAAGAAGTACTTTATCTTCCTTCATCATGGTCACAAGGTAATCGTTAAAATTAGTTTTGTTACCGTCAACAAAAGAAGTTCCGAGATAATGCTTTTTAACTTCCTTGAACTGGAAGCCGATAATTTCTGCAATCTTATTGGCCCAGAAAATCTTACCGCTACCCGGCGGGCCATATAAAATGATTCCTGCCGGTTTATTGATACCCCAGTCTTTAATCTGCTGCGGGTTTAAAAATGGCTCCAGCACTGCCGAGATATAGAAAAACAGATCTCTGTAACCTATGAAATCCCTGTGCTGAAGGCTGGTCTTATGACCAAAATAATCGTATACAAACTGGTAATTTCCGCCTAATTTATTATCGATCCCGTAACTGGAGATTGAGGATTTGAAAATTCCGTTGTCAAAGATATTCGGATTAATGTCTTTTATAACCTTTTCTACTTTTTCTTTAGGCTGGTTGATGGTTTTGGCAATCTGGTCCAGCGTTTTGTTTTTATCAAGGTCTTTTTCATAAAGCCTCAAAAATTCTGCATTCTCACGGGCAAACTTTTCAAAATCTTCCTTTATTTCAAAATTGGTACTGATACATTCTACAAGCTCGAGATCAAAATCCTGAATGAATTGTTTTATAGCTTCTGCAGAAACATTTAATTCTTTGGCAAGTTCAATTAACTTCATAATAACCGATTAATTCTACCAAATTTAATATTTAATCTTAAAACTTAGTTGATATATTATATAAAATTGCAACAATCCATTAAATTTATTTAGGCCACCGCTATGCCATCCTTCCGATAGGTTCCTGAAGATCAAACCATTAATATCAGCAGTTACAACAGACTGTTCTGATCACTTTACTCTGAGCTTAAGGCTGTTTCATTCGGTTTTTGACCAAACAACAGCCATGAAAGCTTTGCGTCCGGAACTTTATGGTAATTATTTTACCTGCTGCTTTCTTCGCACTAACAAATTTGTGCCATTTTTCGGGATTTTATCTATTTCAATATCGGTACGAAAGGTTCCAAAATAAAAAGACCGCCTTCCGGCGGTCCTTTCATCTTACTTTCTATCTTTTTCCAGTAAGGGAAGATATTCTCCATATCCTTTTTTCTCCATTTCCTCCTTTGGAATAAATTTCAGGGAAGCACTGTTGATACAATAGCGTAAGCCTCCTTTATCAGCCGGCCCGTCTGTGAAAACATGCCCCAGATGTGCATCTCCGGTCTTGCTTCTTACCTCTACCCTGGTCATCCCGAAAGATTTATCCAGTTTTTCATCAATTAATTTCTTCGTGATAGGTTTTGAAAAGCTTGGCCATCCGCAACCGGATTCAAATTTATCTGTTGAGACAAACAATGGTTCTCCCGTAGTAATATCTACATAGATCCCATCCCGGAACTCGTTCCAGTATTCATTCTGGAAAGGTTTTTCTGTGGCATTTTCCTGTGTTACACGGTACTGCTCCGCAGTAAGTTTTTCTTTCAGCACTTTTTTATCCTGCTTCTGATATTTGGCTTTTGGAAGAGGATTGGCCTTCCTTGCCATTTCAAAAAGCCCGGGCTCAATATGGCAGTACCCCCCCGGATTCTTATCCAGGTAATCCTGATGATAATCTTCCGCCCTATAAAAGTTTTTAAGCGGAATAGTCTCCACCACTACAGGCTCGCTGTAATTTTTAGACAATCTCTCCACCTCTCCCTTCACTAATGCTTCATCTTCTTTATCCGTGAAATAAATACCTGTTCTGTACTGGTCACCTCTGTCATTACCTTGTTTATTGATGCTGGTAGGGTCAATAGTTTTAAAGTACAGGTCAATCAAAAGTTTCAGATCTACCTGCTCCGGATCATACTTTACTTTTACGGTCTCTGCAAATCCCGTAGTATGGCTTATTACCTGTTCATAAGTTGGATTTTCTGTGTTACCGTTGGCATAGCCCACTTCAGTTCCCACAACCCCGCGGATTTGCTGGAAAAAGTGCTCAGTTCCCCAAAAGCATCCGCCTGCAAAATAAATCTCTTTTACGTTTTTGTTATCCATAATGGTCTCATTTTCTTTTTTCACTTCTTTTACGGCTCCGGAATTTTTTAAAAACCCCGTTTTTGCCGCAAAAACGATTATCCCCAGAGCGACTCCGAGTATTATCAATAAATTTCTCATTTTTATTTTATTATTCATTTCTTTTATGGTTGATGATGATTAACCCGAATCCCAAAAGCATGATATCTTTCAGAATAAAAAAGTCTGTTACGGGAATCCCGTCTACAATTTTCCAGATTCCGGGAGTGGTGAACAGGTAACTTAACGTAACCAGGAAAGTGATCACCATTCCTATTCCGGCATACCTTGTCAGGAATGCAAATTTCACACTAAATACCAGCAGGAGGGCAATGATAATTTCTATCATTCCGATAGCATTAGACACCGTCTGAATACCTGCCATATGATATAGGGTAGAGGTAAGAAAATGGTTCTCTATCAGAGGTTTTATAGCTGCGGCTTCAGTAGGGGTAAATTTAAATATCCCGATCCACAATAGCAGGAGGGCTGCTCCAAACAGTGAAACATAATATCCCAGTTTGTAAATTCTGCTCTGTGGGTAGATCTGCTGTGATGCTCCATTTCTGTTCATGACTTTGAATACTTTATTATTGGCAAGAGTATAGTCGGAACAGTTTCAAAATCCTGACAGTATTTTTACTAATCTTTGAACTTTCGGATTATTTTATCTTTAAATGACTGAATATCAACATCATTAAATTCAGATATTTCTTCCCGGGAAAATTTTTGTTTCAAAATATTATCTAAAACTTCAAGTTTTTCTTTATAGGCCCTGCACCATTTGCAGATTTTCAAATGCACGGAAAGTCTCCAGTTCTCTTTTAAAGAAATGGTGTCTGCATTCCGTTTTTCCATAAGCAGTGTGGCTTCACTGCACGGTAAAAATAATATATGGATCAAGTTTTTCAACATTTTGGATCATTATGATTTTGTAAACCAATTAAATTCCAGGCATTCCCTCAACTGCATACGGCCTCTTTGCAAGATCTTCCATAGATTAGTCGTAGAAATATCCAGTTCCTGACTTACATCTGAAGCTTTTTTTTCCAGAAGGTAGTACATTTTCAAAGGAATTTTCCATCTGGCAGGCAAATCTTCAATGCAGTCCTCCAGGATTTTATGGAAATCATTGTCATTCAAAAGCTCCGATTCATTATGCTCCGTATCCCAGTCCCTTAGAACATTATCGCGTTTCCATGAGCCGGTCTCGTCAAAGAAATGGCTAAGGTTTATATTGGGCTCTGATCTATATTTCTTACGGTAAAAATCGGCGATCTTCCGGTTCAGAATGCTCATCAGCCAGGTAAGAGGCCGGCTTTTCCCTTCAAAAGAATCATAGGATGAAAAAGCGGATAAAAAAACTTCCTGAACAATATCTTCTGCCTCATTCTTATCAGAAAGCAAATAAGCCGCTCTTTTTAAGAGTGATCCGGAATATTGGTCCACCCAGCTTTTCAGCACTTCATCTTTTTTCATCTGTTTTGCTGTTTTTTAATTTATTTCCACAAATAAGCATCTCAAAAGGATCACACCATTTCATCTGTATCCCTCCCTCGGGATGTTCCATGTAATCTGGAGAACTAAGATAATAAGTTTCAATTAAAAAACATTATTTCCAAATCCGGTAAAAATCTTAAATTTGCATCTTATCAAAAATTTGATCAATAAGCAAAGCAATATTATGACATCACAAGAGATCCGTCAAAAATTTTTAGATTATTTTAAAAGCAAAGGCCACCTGATCGTCACTTCTGCTCCTATTGTGCTTAAGGACGACCCTACTTTAATGTTTTCCAATTCAGGAATGACACAGTTTAAAGATTTTTTCCTGGGTTATAAGGAGCCTGCTGCCCCAAGAATCGCTGACACGCAGAAGTGCCTTAGGGTTTCCGGAAAGCATAATGATCTTGATGACGTAGGCAGGGACACTTATCACCACACTATGTTTGAAATGCTGGGGAACTGGTCTTTTGGGGATTATTTCAAAAAAGATGCTATTGCTTTTGCCTGGGAGCTGTTGACAGAAGTTTACGGAATCCCGAAAGAAAACCTCTATGTAACCATTTTTGAAGGGGATGCTTCCGAAAATCTGGAAAGAGACCAGGATGCCTATAATTTCTGGAAATCCCATATTGCTGAAGACAGAATCATCAATGGAAATAAAAAAGACAATTTCTGGGAGATGGGAGAAAGCGGGCCGTGCGGACCTTGCTCTGAAATCCATGTGGATCTGAGAACAGCGGAAGAAAAGGCGAAAGTTCCGGGAATTGAGCTGGTAAACAATGACCACCCGCAGGTAGTGGAGGTATGGAACCTGGTTTTCATGGAGTTTAACAGAAAAGCTGACGGAAGCCTGGAAAAACTTCCCAAACAGCATGTAGACACCGGAATGGGATTTGAACGTCTCTGCATGGCACTTCAGGGAAAATCTTCCAATTACGATACCGATGTTTTCACTCCGCTGATCTCCAAAGTCGAGGAGCTTTCCGGAAAGAAATATACAGGGGCTTTGGAGAATGAAAAGGATATTGCCATCCGTGTTGTGGTAGACCACATCAGAGCTGTCTCTTTTGCTATTGCAGACGGGCAGCTGCCATCCAACGGAGGAGCCGGATATGTGATCCGAAGAATTTTAAGAAGAGCTATTTCTTATTCCTACAGATTCCTGGAGATGAAGGAGCCTTTCCTTTTTGAGCTGGTGACCGTGCTTAGGGATCAGATGGGCCAATTCTTCCCGGAAATTGAAAAACAGGGGAAATTGGTTGCAGAGGTTATCAGAGAGGAAGAAAATTCTTTCCTAAGGACCATTGAAAACGGATTGATCAGAGTTGAAAAATTAATTCAGCAGACCCTTGCCGGTAATTTAAAGGTGTTACCCAGCGAGGAGGTTTTTGAGCTGTACGATACTTACGGATTCCCTGATGACCTGACGAGGATCATTGCGGAAGAGAAAGGCCTTACCATCGATGAGGCTGGTTTCAGGGCTGAAATGGAAAAACAAAAACAGCGCTCTAAAAAAGACTCCGCCTCCAAGGTGTATGACTGGGTTGTTTTAGAGGAGAAACCTGAAACTTTCGTGGGATACGACCAGACTGAAACTGAAACGTATATTACCCGATACAGAAAAGTAGAGAACAAAGACGGCGAATTTTACCAGGTGGTATTGAGCCAGTCTCCTTTCTACCCTGAAGGTGGCGGGCAGATCGGGGACAAGGGGGTTCTTGAAAATGCTGTGGAAAGTTTTGAAGTTTTGGATACTAAAAAGGAAAACGGACTGATCATTTCCCTGATCAACGGACTTCCGAGGGATCCGGGTGCAGTTTTCTATGCCAGGGTAAATACCGCCGACAGAAAAAACACGCAGGCCAACCACTCCGTAACGCACCTTTTACATGAAGCTTTAAGGGAAGTTTTAGGAACGCATGTTGAACAGAAAGGGTCCTATGTGGGTCCTGATTATCTCCGTTTCGACTTTTCTCATTTCAGTAAAATGACAGAGGATGAGCTGGCTCTGGTAGAAGAAAAAGTAAATAGAAAAATAAAAGAAAGTATCGCTTTGCAGGAATTCAGGAATATCCCTATTCAGGAGGCCCTGGATAAAGGAGCGATGGCCCTGTTCGGGGAAAAGTATGGGGATACCGTAAGGATGATCCAGTTCGGAACCTCTATGGAGCTTTGCGGCGGAACCCACGTAAGGAACACCAGCGAGATCGGCCACTTCAAGATAGTTTCAGAAAGCTCTACAGCAGCCGGAATCAGAAGGATAGAAGCTATTTCGGGGGATAAGGCCGATGAATATTTTAAAAGCCTAGAAAAACAGATCGCAGAAATTTCCCAGCTTCTGAAATCCAAGGATGTGGTAAAGTCTATCGAGAAATTAATTGAGGAAAACACCGCATTAAGATCTGAAGCAGAAGCCCTGAAAAAGGAAAAAGCGAAAGGAGAAATTAACGAATGGAAAAACGCTTATGAACAAAAAGGCAATAAGCAATTATTGGTTAAAAAGACCTCTTTAGATGCCGGCACTGTAAAGGATATCGTGTTTCAGCTTAAGAAAGAGATCCCTGCTTCTGTTACTGTTGTCCTGTCTGATGCAGACGGGAAGCCAATGATCACTGTAGGTGTTTCTGATGATCTGGCGGCCGAATATCAGGCAGGAAGTATCGTAAAGGAACTGGCCAGAGAAATCCAGGGCGGCGGCGGTGGAAACCCGGGCTTTGCAACTGCCGGAGGAAAAAACACCGCCGGTCTCGAAAATGCCTATCAGAAGGCCCTCAGCCTGTAAATACAGCCGCAGTCCGGGAAACAGTACAACGTTTCCATATTGGGAAACCACAATGTGGAAGCTCAGATACCAGTTTCTCTGCACAGCTGAAAAAAATAAACTCCCGGAATCTTCCGGGAGTTTTTCATAGGAGCTTCATATTAAGAATTCTTAAAAAGTTTTCTTGAAAAAGAAATATTAGTAATTTTGACCCAACATTTTCATGGGAAGGGTCTTATTATTTATATTTTTTTTGGCATATATTTTTGGTTATCCGCAATCAAAAATTAAAGTCATTGACGAAATAAGTAAGGCACCTGTCTCCAATGCCAAAGTTTCGTGCAAGGATAAAATACTCGGCTATACGGATCCGTCAGGCAGCCTTGAATTCAATACGTCATGCAAGAGCATCGAGGTTCAGGCCCAGAATTATCAGCAGGAAACTGTTCTCACCGAAGATTATATGCAGGTTTCCCTGCTCAGGACCTCATCCAAAACCGCCTTTATTGAAACGGTGATTATTGAGGACAAAAGTGATCCGAGAGCTCTGGAGATTCTAAAGAAAGTCAACCAGCTGTTCAAAAAAAACTCTCCGAAAAGTTTAGAATCCTACTCCTTCAAATCTTACGAAAAGGTATCACTGGATATTGATGAAGACAGCATTTCCCAGTTCAATGAGCTTTTCCAGGACAGCAACCTGTTCAAAAGAAAAAGAAAAAAGGATTCGCTTAATAATATTTCTGCAAGACAGATATTTTCGAAAAGCAAACTGTTTCTTTGGGAAAGGGCTCAGGAGTTTCTGTATTCCCAAAAATATGGTGAAAAGATCAATATCCTTGACAACCGTATTTCAGGGCTGAAGCAGCCGATCTATGAGATGATCGCTCTCCAACAGAGCAACAGAGACAAGATTCCGGCCCAGATCAGGCAGGAAAACAGAGGGTTGTACAGATTCTTCCTTACAGATACCATTGAGATGGACGGAAGAAAGAATTTTGTGATCCGCTTCCGTGAAGTGAGCTATAAAAAAGCTGATAAGAAAAGGAAATATAACGGGGCCATTTATATAGACACCGAAACATACGGAATAAAGAAGATTGAAAATTTCAGCAAGAATAAAAATGACGGGATCATCACCAGTACCTGGATTTTCTATAATAACAAGTGGTTCTTGGCCCATGAAAAGGTAAAGCTCAGAATGAGCAAAATGGCCATGGAAGAGGATAATAAGGAACACTCCGAAGAAAATTCCGTGGAAACAAAAAATAAAAGAAGTTTTGGCACCTATGCCTTTCTCACCTCAAAGTATTTTGACTTCCGATCTCCTATTGAAGAGAACCGCAAAGACTTCAAAGGCTATACTTTCACAGTAAAAAATGCCGACGGGAAATCTCTCGACCTGTACAGAACCGATCCGCTTACCGAACGGGAAAAGAATACCTATACTACGATCGATAGTCTAGGGAAAATCTATAATATTGACAACAAAGCAAAAGTACTAACCGGCTTGATCAACGGTCAGATAAGGATAGGTATCATGGATTTTGCCGTAGACGAAATTGTAAATTACAACCTGTATGAAGGTTTCAGAGTCGGGTTAAAAGCCAAGCTTAATGAGACCTTTAATCCTTATTTTTCACCTGATTATTACTTTGCCTACGGTTTTAAGGATGACCGCTGGAAATACGGAATAGGAATGGATATGAAAACCACTCTTGAAAAAAATTCCTTTTTCAGGATTGAATATTACAATGATGTAACGGCCTCCGGAGAGTTTTACAGGAGACTCTGGAACTTTAAAATGAGGATGATGAATTATGGAAACAATCTTAATAATGACAAGTATTACCGCTACAGAGGCGCTTCCCTGTCTTATTTAAATGATATCACGAACGGGCTCACCCTGGTCTTCGCCGCGAAAAGAAATCATGAGGAAGCCATGTTTGATTATCGGTTCCGGGATAAAGGCCCTGCCTTTGAAAACTTCAATACTTTGTTTACTCTGAAGTTCTCCCCTAACTCCACCAATATCATGACCCCTCAGGGAAAATCTCTTATCGACCAGAAATATCCCGAGCTTTATCTTAATTATGAGCAGAGCTACAAGCTTTTTGGCGGTGATTTCAACTATACCCGCTTCGATGCGCTTTTTGTTCATAACTTCAAAACGATAGCAGGAACAACAGGTTTCAGGATTTACGGCGGATTGGTTCTGGGCGATGCTCCGATCTGGAAACATTTCACGATGAACGGGCTCGCTTCTCCGGGAAGGGATATCAACTTCAACCTTACCTCATATCTGGGCTTCGCTACACTGGAAGGCGGGAAGTATTACAATGATAAGTTCATCGCCTACTATCTTACCCATAAGCTTCCGCTGTATCTAAAAAGTTTCGGGCAGCATATATCAAGCTTTGATTTTGTCTTAAGGGGAACAATCGGAAATATGGCACACCCGGAGTATCAGCAGTTCAAATTCAGGAAACTTGATCATTTGTATCAGGAAGTAGGCCTTGAATGGAACAATTTCCTTTCCAGCTATTTCAATCTGGGATTATTTTACAGGGTCGGATATTATACCACTCCAAATTTTAAACAAAATTTCGCAATACAGTTCAAGCTGAAACTATTGGAGTTTTAAGCCAAATAAATATACAGTACTATGCAGATAATAGAAATAAAGGCAGAACAGTTTTTTGAATTATTGAAATTAAAGGATACCTCAATGTGGGAAATTTTCTCACAACTGATTGACGGCAGGGAAAAGGAGATCATTTTCTTAGACCATGACAGTAAGGTCTTATTCAATTATATATTACCGTCTGACCAGGAAAAACTGGAAGAAGACCGGAAAGTATTCTCTAAACAGTTCGCAGAAAAATTATCCGGACTGAATTAACAGCAATACAAGGCTTTACAACGGTGAATCTTTTTCATCACCAGGGTTTCGTTTCAGGCCTGATCATCGTCTCTATTCTTTTCTGTGTAGCAATAAAAAGCCGCTTTCAAAAGGAAACGGCTCATAGTTTTATTCGCTTTTTATTTACAATACCGCTTCCTACTATTGTTAAAGGCAATAGTCCGGATAAAGAAAACGATAATGATATTTTCCGATTGCTAAGATTCATCCTTTTAAATGCATTATTCTTTAAATCTTTGCGAGCCTTAATGTTTTTACTCTTTTTGTCTTTCCATTTCATATTCCATGATGGTATTTTTTGCAGCTGAAACATCATGCACCCTTAAGATCTTAGCACCCTGCCTTAAAACTTTTAAATGCAGCTTTTGTGTTTCATCTTCTATATCCATCGGGGATTTGCCCAGAGGTTTATAGATAAATGACTTTCTGGAAATCCCAATTAATAAAGGAATTTTCCCAAAGCTAAAATATTTTACCTCATCCAGCATTTTCATCTGGTCTTCAACAGTTTTCCCAAATCCAAAGCCAGGATCAAGGATGATATCACGAACACCTTTCTGCAGTAACTCATTTGTTTTTTCAGAAAAATATTGATTGACGGATAAAGTGATATCGGCAAACCTCACCTTATCATGCATGGTATCATAGGAAGGATTTATATGCATCAGTATATAAGGAAGTCCTGTTTCCGCAACGGTATCAAACATTTTCTTATCATACTGCCCGCCTGAAATATCGTTAATGATATCAATCCCTTCATTGAACCCGAATTTCACCGTATCTGAATAAAAGGTATCCAGGGAAATGAATGCCTCAGGAAACTCTGTTTTAATTTTTGAGATGATATTTCCAAGTCTCCTGATCTCTTCACCACTGCCTAGAAATTCAGCTCCGGGTCGTGTGGATTGCGGTCCGATGTCAATAATATCGGCACCTTCCTTTAATAAATTCTCCGCATGCTTCAGAGCGGATATTTCGGAATTAAATTTTCCTCCATCAGAGAATGAATCCGGAGTAAGGTTCAGGATCCCCATGATCCTGGGAGTATTCAGGCTGAGCAATCTCCCGTTGCAGTTGATCGAGTAAAAGTCTTTGGAGTTCGGCAATTCTGAAAGCATAGTCTTTGGAATGAAATGATTTATCCTGCAAAATTAACAACTAAATTGTATAGTATTGATAAGGATAAAAACAAGGACAAAGGTAAAAGATAAAAGACCACTCAAACTAATAATTAACAGCTTGCCACTCACAACTCATAATTCATAACTTATCACCCCTTTCCACCCTATAATCAAAAATCTAAGTTCTGATTCCCGCTACCTAAAAGCTTATTCGTATATTTGGAAGATTAAGAAAATTTATGCTAAAGACTTCAATACAGTTTCAGAAAATTATTTCGGATTGCCGTGATCTTTTCAGTAAAAAGCTACAGGATTATGGCGCGGCGTGGAGGGTATTAAGACCCAGTTCCATTACGGATCAGATCTATATTAAGGTAAACAGAATCCGGACATTGCAGATGACCGATAAAAAAATGATAGATGAAAGTGAGGAGGATGAATTTATCGCTATTGTAAATTACTCTATCGTGGGGCTTATTCAGCTTGAAAAGGGTTTTTCCAATGATTTCAATGAAAATAATGATGAAATTTTAAGCCTGTATGACAGGTATGCCAATGAAGCCAGGGTTCTGATGGAGAAGAAAAACCATGATTATGGTGAGGCATGGAGGGATATGAGGATTTCTTCCATTACAGACCTTATTTACCAGAAGGTTCTCAGAACCAAGCAGATTGAAGACAACCAGGGAAAAACCATAGTTTCGGAAGGCCTGGCGGCCAACTATTTTGATATGCTGAATTACGCGGTTTTCTGCCTGATAAAATTTTCTGAACAAGAAAACAATTTCCAACCCAAAATTATCTGATATGATCAAAGGTGTATTACGCTTCATTATCGCTGTTATTTTTATCCTGTCCGGTTTTGTAAAGGCGGTAGACCTGGTAGGCTTTTCGTTTAAAATGGAAGAATACTTCTCGCCTCCTGTTTTCAACGTCCCTTTTCTTGAAAGATTTGCCCTGCTGTTCTCTGTAATTGTGGTAGTGCTTGAGCTTTTTCTCGGTCTTATGCTTTTATTGAAACTGAGATTGAAATTTACCCTTTCAGCATTGATTGTCCTTTGCGTATTTTTCGGGTTTCTTACCTTTTATTCCGCTTATTTTAATGCGGTGACCGACTGTGGATGTTTTGGCGATGCCATCAAATTTACTCCATGGCAGAGCTTTATTAAAGATATCGTCCTGCTGGCCGGGCTCATTATTTTGTTCCTGCTGTACCGGAAGGATTTTAAAAGCAATAAAAGCCAGAGCCCTGGTGAAAAGAGATCCGGAAGCAGATTCAAATACTGGGTTCTGGGGATATTCTCACTGATCATGATCTATATCATGGCCCAGGGAATCATGCATGAACCGGTTATTGATTTCCGGGATTATAAGATAGGGACAGATCTGAAAGCCGAAAAAGAGAAAATAAATAAAAATCCATCCGAATACAAAACATTTTATTCCCTTAAAAACCAGAAAACCGGTGAAATATTAAAGGTAAACCAGGATGACTATATCAACGAGAAAAAATACTGGGAAGAAGGATCCCCGTGGAAAATAGAGGAAGGGAAAAACGAATCTGTCCTGGTAAAGGAAGGCTATCAGTCTGAAATTACCAAATTCAAGATTGAGGATCCTATGGGTATGGAAGTGACGGAAGAAGTCATCAACGCACCTAAAGCGATCCTGGTTTTCTCCTATCATCCCCAGGATATTGCTCCTGATATGATCCAAAAAATCGAGGCTAAAGTCAATACTCAAAAAGATGCGGTCATTTATGGGGTTTCCACAGATCCCAATACGTTTAAGACCATTAAAAATGCAATGATGGATGGTACTGCCATTAAAACCATAGCCAGAAGCAATCCGTTCATATTGGTACTGCAAAATGGGAAAATTATAGACAAACAGCCTGCAAAAGATTATCTCAAACAATAATAAAATTTAAACTTTAAACGATAAACTTTAAACTTACATTAATGCAAAAATCGAATAAGCCCATTGCCGGGTATCATTTACTGATGATTCTTTCATCTGTTGATGGAGAATTTGCCCCCGAAGAGGGAATGGTTGTTCAACAATATTTAGCGGAAGAATTTCCATTCAGAATGAATCTGGATAATGAACTGGAAACTCTTGCTTTACTGAAACCTGAAGAGTGGAAGGATCATTTTGAATTTCATGCGCGTTGTTTTTATGATGATTCCACGGAGGAAGAGCGTAAAAAATTCATCACCTTTGCCAAAACCCTGATCAAGGCAGACCATAAAGTAACTGAGGAAGAGCATACGTTTTACAAGCTTTTGAAAAACATGTGGAATATTCAATAATATAAAAGATAACCAACTATGAGAAGAAAAATAGTAGCAGGTAACTGGAAAATGAATAAAAATGTAATTGATGCCCAACAGCTGATGATTCAATTACTAAGCTATAAAAACAGCAATACCACGAATTGCGAAGTCTGGATCGCCCCACCATCACTTTATCTGATGATGGCCAAAGATATCTTTGAAAAAGATGAGATCGGAGTTTTCGCCCAGGATATGAGCGAGCATGAAAGCGGAGCCTATACGGGAGAAATTTCCGCGGATATGCTGGAATCCATTGATGTTAACGGCTCACTGATAGGACATTCCGAAAGAAGACAGTACCACGGTGAAACAGATTCTCATTGCAACAGGAAGATCAAGCTGGCTTTGGATAAAGGCTTAATTCCTGTGTACTGTAACGGCGAGACCCTGGAGCAGAGAAAAGCCGGACAGCACCTGGAAGTGGTAAAGAATCAGACTGAAGTTGCGCTTTTCACCCTTTCGGCAGAAGAGATCAAGAAGGTGGTGATTGCCTATGAACCTGTTTGGGCCATAGGTACAGGAGAAACAGCCACGCCGGAGCAGGCTCAGGAAATCCACGCCCATATCCGAAATATCATCGCTGAAAAGTACGGAAGAGAAGTTGCTGAAGAAGTGTCTATCCTTTACGGCGGTTCTGTAAAGCCGGACAATGCCAGAGATATTTTTTCCCAGCCCGACATCGATGGGGGACTCATCGGCGGAGCCTCTTTAAAATCTGAAGATTTTGCTAAAATTATCGAAGCTTTCAATAACTAGCGGATATTTTATAAGAATAAGAAACGGCGGCGGAATCTACGATTCCGCCGCCGCTTTACAAAATCTATTTTACTGAATATCGACTACATACATTGTTCCTTTGTCCTGTTTGCCCGTTTTAGGCAGTATTTTAGTTTTGGGGTTCCCGTTTCCGTCATCAGCAACCCCAAAATCATCATCATTAAAAACGGCTACTTTATTATTCCCCAGATACACCAGCCCTTCAAATTTATCATGCTCATAACCCAGCTTTGCCACAAGGTCCACCGCCAGAGATTTTGAAACAGGCTGCAAACCGGTAGCGGTAATTTCATTCCAGGTACATTCTTCCAACGCCTTACCGTTGATTTTCATTCCGTCAACAGCCGCAAGATCTGTTCCACTCACGTCGGATGCTCCCGAAAGATTGATTCTGTACACCTTTTTGATCCCACCCTGGGAACCGAAATTGCCATCCCTTTCGATGACTAAAAACTCATTATTGCTGACCGCCGTAATATCGCATACGGAATCAGAGGCTCCTCCATCCTGTTTATATAAATATTGCTTTGTTTTTCCGGTTGCTATATCGAAAGTTACAATTCTTATCAATGTTTTGTTGGTTGCCAGAACTTTAGTGGGAACATACATCATAGACTGCATGGTACCTACCAGCGTTTTTCCGTCCGGGGTCATGCACATACCCTCCATTCCCCTGTTAGGCCTCCTTTTTGCCAAAACGGCAGGCAGTTTTCTTGTACCGGTATTCACCCCGATCGGGCTTATCCTTTCCATTTCCACTCCATCGGCACTGTAATGGACAATATGAGGTCCGTATTCATCGGAAACCCAGAATGTACCGTCGGCAGCTGCTACAATACTTTCGCTGTCCAGCCCATAATTATCCGTACCCAGAACATTCCCATCGGCTCCATAGGCAATTTCTCCCGTACTTCCCATTCCCACCGGGTTTGGAAGGCCTGTAATAGGCTGCCCGGAAGGGTTTTTAAGTTTAATATATTTAAGTACTTCAATATTTCCCTCAGCATTAATTTTAAAGTGCATAATGGTAGGGGTAAAGTTAGGGACCAGGATTTTGATTCCGTCCAGATAAGCTACATTCGGACCACGGTCTGTGATCACATAGAACTCTCCTTTGCGTGTTGGGTGGGCAGTGGCACCGGACCCAAAGCCTCCGTTGATAACCTGGGTACCATTGATGGTTGCCAGATTTGAAAAAGGAAACTCCTGCGGCAGCTTGGAATAATTGATATCTTGGTTATTTATATTGTCATCATCACTACAGCCTGTGATTGCTGTAAGCATCAGAGCAGATAATAGTATTTTTTTCATATCCATTTTCATGGCCACGAAAGTAAACACCATTTGTGAATTATCTTTAAATGGAATAATAAATGATTCTAAATATTTTAAAAATATAAGCTGATTCGTCAGGCCAACAAAAAAAGCATTTGCTTACGCAAATGCTTTTCCATTCCTGTTCCGGAAATATTTTATTTGTCTGTTGATCTTTGAAGAACCTCATCTACCATTCCGTAGCCTTTAGCCTCTTCGGAAGTCATCCAGTAATCCCTGTCAGAAGATTTTTCAACCCACTCATAGGTTTGACCGGAGTGATGGGCAATAATTTCGTAAAGCTCCTGCTTTAGCTTCAACATTTCTCTCAGGTTGATCTCCATATCGGAAGCAACTCCCTGGGCGCCTCCTGAAGGCTGGTGAATCATTACTCTTGAATGTTTCAGTGCAGAACGTTTTCCTTTTTCACCTGCTACCAATAATACTGCACCCATAGAGGCGGCCATACCTGTACAGATCGTCGCTACGTCCGGCTTGATGATCTGCATGGTATCATAAATGCCTAATCCCGCATAAACACTACCACCCGGAGAGTTAATATAAATCTGAATATCTTTTGAAGGATCAGCGCTTTCCAGGAATAAAAGCTGTGCTGTTACGATATTGGCTACCTGGTCATCAATACCTGTACCCAGAAAAATGATCCTGTCCATCATCAGACGGGAAAAAACATCCATCTGGGCTACATTCAGCCTTCTTTCCTCCATAATATACGGAGTAAGATTCGTAGGACCATACATCCCCATATACTGATCGGTAACAAGACCGTTGTTTCCTAAATGTTTTACAGAGAAATCTCTGAATTCTTTTTTAATGTCCATATTTCTATTGTGTATTATTAAATATTTTCGGAATTTAAATTACAACTTTTGTTCCTAAAATTTTATAGGACTTTTTGTCACAGGGGACCATCCTATTTTTTCTATGATTTTCTTGGAAAGCTCATGCAGCATCATGATTTTCCTGATGGATTCAAAATATTTCTCCTGATCCGTATCCCGGTGGTCTTCCAGCTCAACAGTCAGTTGCCTCATCATAAAATGAATGTAGTAATATTTATGAATCAGGATATTCGCCTCTACTTCCGTGGCAATATGATCCCCCATAGCGGGAGGATAAATATTCCGGCTCGACCAGTCGCTCAGTTCATCAGGAACAATCAGCGCGTCGGCAACTTTTGAGGTGATATCTTCATCCATTAAAGTTATGAAGAAATTTCCTGCACGAAGCTCATCATGCTCGATACCTTCTTTTATGCTCTCAATAATCTTCCTGTTGGTTTCTACCTGAAATTCATATTGTTCTTCCTCAAAGTGGTGAAGGATCTCTTCTATTACCGTCACCTCATATTTCTCCTGTTTTTCGTTTCTTCTCTGGAGTACCACATCACCGAACATCAGCATGGTATTGATCAGTTTATTTTCCTGGTGAAGAATATTAAACTGTACGGAATCAATCTCCAGCTCCGGCTGCTTCGGAACCACTTCCAGCCTGGCAGGCTTATTACTTTCTTTCTGATGCTGGGCATTCTGATTCTGGTTCTGGTTGATCTGCTTCTGAACATCCAGCTCATTGAACAGGCTCTGCTCAGATAATCCGAACTTGGCGGAAACCTCCTTCAGATAAACTTCTCTTTTAAGAGCATTTTGCACAAAAGCCACAGATTTTACGATATTCCTGATAGCTTCTGCTTTTTTAATGGGGTCGTTTCCTGCTTCCTTTAAAAGGATTTCCGCTTTGAAATCAATAAAGTCGGTGGCCTCATCTTCTATGAACTTTTCAACATAATCCTGCGGATGCTTTCTTGAAAAAGAATCCGGATCATCACCCTCGGGAAAAAGCAGTACACGGATGTTCATTCCCTCCGTGAGCAGCATATCTATACTCCGGAAGCTGGCTTTAATCCCTGCATTATCTCCGTCGAAAAGAATGGTTACATTTTCCGTAAGCCTTTTGATAAGCTTAATCTGCTCAGTGGTCAGGGAAGTTCCGGAGCTTGCCACCACATTTTCTATCCCGGCCATGTGAAGTGATATCACATCCATATAGCCTTCCACCAAAAGACAGACGTTCTTCCTTGAAATAGCCTGTTTACTCTGGTTCAGGCCATAAAGAACATTTGATTTATGATAAATTTCTGTTTCGGGGGAATTGAGATATTTGGCCGTTTTGACATTATTTTTTAAAATCCTGGCTCCAAAGCCTAACACCCTTCCCGAGAAACTGTGAATGGGAAATATCACTCTTTCACGGAAACGGTCTATTCCGGAAGGAGTGTTTTCCGGGAAGATGGAAAGCCCGGATTTCTCCAGTACGTCCTTAGAATATCCTTTGTCCAGGGCATAAGACGTAAAGGCGTTTTTCTTTTCAGGGGAATAGCCCAGCTGAAATTTTCTGATGATATCGTCTTTAAGCTCCCGTTCTCTGAAATAGGCCAGGCCTATGCTTTTTCCTTCATCAGAGTCCCAGAGCGTTTCCTGGAAATAATTATTGGCAACCTCATGGATCTTGTACAGCTGGTCTTTTTCTGTCTGAGCGCTTCTCGCTTCTTCAGAAAGCTCCTGCTGATTTTCTTCAATCTCAATACCATATTTTTTAGCTGCATGACGAAGTGCCTCAGGGTAGGTGAAATTTTCGATCTCCATAAGGAAAGAAATGGCAGTACCGCCTTTTCCTGTAGAGAAATCCTTCCAGATCTGTTTGCTCGGTGACACGACAAAACTAGGTGTCTTTTCATCATGAAACGGACTGAGTCCCTTGTAGTTAGACCCTGCCCTTTTCAGCTGAACGTACTCGCCTACAATCTCTTCTACCCGTATCGTCGAGAAAATCTTATCTATGGTCTGTTTGGAAATCATAATGTAAAAATAAGATATTTATCCTCCTTCAACAAAAAAACAATCTGTACAATAAATCACAGCCCACCGTATGACAAATCCCGGAAGCCGCTCCATAATACCTTTTTCCAAAAAAAAGCCGGAAAATTCCGGCTTTAACATCATCTTACGCAAAATTAATTCCTGATGAATGATACTCTGTTTTATCGCATATCTATGTTGATCATAATTTCCTTTTAAAGTATTGAAAAAACTGCCTAACTTAATACTTTTCTCCATTGCTATGACATCATGGTCATTGTCCCTGACTGGTCAATCACCTGGGAAAGGATCTCATTTTCTCATCCGAAAGCCTGCTTGTGGTTACGAAAGTCGTTTACATCCGGCATTACGGTTTCCTTGGTTATAATGAATTACCGATAAGCATGACCTCTGTGTGGTAAAGAATGGTTTTTTCCATTATAGTCCGGAGAGACGGCATCACATAAAATCTTTTTCCCAATAAAGCGGTTGAGATAGCTCAGAAACAATGAGTCTGGCTCCCACAAGCTTGTGCACGAAAGCTGCCGGAACAAAGCTTACCCAGGAAAGCAATTAAAATACAGTAACATAATTTTTTTCATAATTTGATTTTTAGTGATATAAATATAATGCACTATCCCGTGAAAATTATTCTTTTACTTTATAAAAAAAATGCCTGACATAATTAAACTTCTGAAACACCGATCAGATTAACAATTCATTTAAGTCTTTCCCCAAATTACATTTAAATTAGCCAACTAATCATTATTTTTGTCTTTAAATAACGAACATGCAGTTTCAAGCTTCCCATATCAACGACTGGAAAAATATAGCAGAAGAGATTTCAGGCAACCTGAAGCATTCCATCCTTTTACTTAAAGGAAATTTAGGTGCCGGAAAAACCACTTTTACCCAGTTTCTGCTTAAAAGCTTAGGCAGTAAAGACGAAGTAAGCTCTCCTACCTATTCCATCGTCAATGAATATGATACCCCAAAAGGGAAAGTATATCATTTTGACCTGTACCGCTTAAAAAATATTCAGGAGGTCTACGATATCGGCATTGAAGAATACCTGGATAACAGCTTCCTGTGCATTATCGAATGGCCGGAAGTATATGAGGAGGAGCTTTACGGGCTCAAATACCACACCATGAGCATTATAAATACCGGAGAAACAAGAGAGATTTCATTCGATTAAATATTCTGTATCTTTGCTGAATGAATTCAATTGTAAAATAACTATCTGTAAGACCTAATTTATTAAAGAATGAGTACTACAAATATTTTTACTCCTTTTACCGAGGAAGAATTAATGCCGAAGGAAGAAAAACTGGAAGTCATAAAAAAGGGTAAGCAATTCAGCATTGGTATCCCTAAAGAAACCAGCCTTCATGAAAGAAGAACCTGCATTACACCGGATGCAGTACAGGTATTGGTAGAGCACGGGCATGAAATAATCATCGAATCGGGAGCAGGACAAGGCTCATTTTTTACAGATTTACAATATTCCGAGTCAGGGGCAAAAATCACAAATGACCCTAAAGAAGCTTTCGGACAGGACCTGGTTCTTAAGATCAATCCCCCTACGGATGAGGAAATTGAATACATGAGACCCAATACCTATCTGGTTTCAGCGCTCCAGATCAACCTTAGAGATAAGGAATATTTCCTGAAACTTGCAGAGAGAAAGATCAATGCTATTGCATTTGAATTTATTGTTGACGAATATAAGCAATTGGCTCTGGTAAGGCTGGTTGGCGAAATTGCAGGAACAGTTTCCATCTTATATGCCTCTGAGCTTCTGGCTTTATCCAACGGGCTGATGCTGGGTGGGATCACCGGAGTAAGGCCCACTGAAGTGGTTATTCTGGGTGCGGGCATCGTAGGAGAGTTTGCCACCAAGGCTGCCATAGGGCTCGGTGCCAGTGTAAGGGTCTTTGATAATTCCCTTTCCAAGCTGAGAAGGCTTCATACCATCGTTGACAGCAGGGTGCCTACCTCCATTATAGATCCGAAAGAGCTGAGTAAGGCATTAAGGCGTGCTGATGTTGTCATCGGTGCTCTTCCGAGACTCAACATGACCCCCATCGTAACCGAAGATATGGTCATGAAAATGAAAAAAGGTAGTGTAATCATTGACATTACCATCGATAACGGTAAAGTGATCGAAACATCCGAGCTTACCACAATGGAAGACCCTTATGTGATCAAACACGGTGTCATCCACTGTGGCCTTCCAAATCTTACTTCAAAAATGCCAAGAACCACAACAAAGGCGATCTCGAATTTCTTCCTCTCCTATATTTTGAATTATGATGAAGAAGGCGGCTTTGAAAATATGCTCATCCGCAAAAATGAGATGAAGCAAAGCCTGTATATGTATAAAGGCAGACATACTAAGAAAATCATCTGCGACCGTTTCGGACTTACTTATCACGATATCAACCTATTAATCTTCTAATGAGAAAACTAAAATTCTATATCATCGGCCTTATCCCCGGATTAATCATCGTGTTTTTTATCCTGAACAAAAAAGGGGCAAGCTGCAGCGGATATCTGCCAAACAGCCGTGTCATTGCAGAAACACTCTCCAAGGATTTTAAATATTCAGAAAATTTTAAAAACCAGATGGCTACCTATGCAATAGACGAAAAGCTCCTGAAAGACAGCATTATTACCCACGGAAGAATAGATTTCGACAAAAGCCATGCCCAGAAACAGCCATGCCCGGACTACCTGCTGATGTATCCGGAAAAAAGCCCTGTTTATGAGATTACTTTTGAAAAATGCGAGGAAAACGTGACGATGACCAACCTGAAGAAACTCAAGTAGCGTATGGAAGGCAATTACTACATGATTCATGATTATCTGATATTCATTGGAGTTTTTGCTATTTTCTTCTTTCTCACGGTAAACATTTATCTTCTGGCTCAGAATAAAAGGCTGAAACAAAGAAATGCCAAGCTGACCGAAGCCCATAAAATCATTGAACAAAGGCTGAATGAGGTTCAGCTGGAGCATATCGGAACCAAGCTAAATCCCCATTTATTTAAAAACATATTAAATTCGGTTCAGTCACATGCCTACCAGACCTATATGTCTCTGGATAAGCTTGCCAATGTTCTGGACTATATTTTATATGAGAGCAACAACAAATTCGTAAGTCCTAAGGATGAACTGAATTTCGCCTTAAGCCTTATCGAGATCAATAAAATCAAGGTGAATCCACTATTTGATTTCAGGACCAGGTTCAAGATCAATAAATCTGATGCTATCTACGAGGAAAAAGTTTTCGCTCCCTTAATTTCTGTGGACCTTATAGAGAACGCTTTTAAGCACACGGATTTTCTTGCACAGGATTCATTCATCTCCATCCATATGGAGCTTGAAAACAGAATTTTCACAATGAAGGTCAGCAATAAGGCTTCTTTGAAAAGCACTCTTGAAAAGGAAAAGAGCGGCTTCGGAAGCCAGTCTCTGGATCAGCGGCTGAAAATGATCTACAACAATCACTACCAGCTGGATAAAAGTTCAAAAAACGGTATCTTCACGGCAGAATTAAAAATCTATTTGGGAGAATTTTATGATAAAATGCGTTATTCTTGATGATGAATTGCTGGCTATCAGCTATCTGAAGCTTCTGTGTGAGCAGATTGATCATGTGGAAGTGATAAAGGCATTCAATGATCCCAAGATTTTTCTGAACGAAATTGACCGTCTCGACTGCAATGTCTGTATCCTCGATATTGAAATGCCCGGTATGAACGGCCTTCAGGTTGCCGAATTAATTTCCGGATCAAAAAAAATCATCTTTACAACCGCTTACAAGGAATATGCTGCCGAAGCTTTTGATCTGAATGTGGTGGATTATGTAAGGAAGCCCATAAAAAAAGAAAGGCTCATCCAGGCTTTTGAGAAGGCAAAAGAGGTACTTGCCAGCCCGCAGAAAAAAGATTTCATCGAATGGAACACCAATATCGGCAAGACCATTATCTTCACTCATGAGATCGTTTATATTAAAACATCCGACATAGACAGCCGTGATAAGGATATTCTTCTGAGTGACGGAACTACCATCGTCCTGAAGAACCTCAGCTTCAAAAATCTTCTGGAGATGCTTCCCGCCAGAGACTTTGCCCAGGTAAACAAAAAAGAGATCATTGCTCTCTCCGCCATCAAAGTATTTTCCACCAGTGAAATCATTACCGCTATCCCCGTTGAAGGCGAGCATTTCCTGAAATTGCAGATCGGTGAAGCCTATAAAAATTCTCTGACAGAGCTGTTTGGGAATAACCTGACGAAGCCGTAAAAATTTTATTGCAGAATTTACCGTTTTTATTACATTTTAAAATTATTTTTATTTTTCATACCGGTATTCTTACCAAATTTGCATCAAAATAATGGAGTTATGAATTTGGGAAAATACAGAAATATCATTTTTTATATCGCTACTATCGCTGTTTTCTCGTGTCTGATGTACTTTTTCATTATAGAGGGACAGACACTGGAGATCAAAGAAAATATAGTGACCAAAGCCAATACAGGCTCCAGCTGGGAAAACTTTACGGAATCTTTTAAGGTCAACCTTCATCATCCGCTCGCCCTGCTATTGGCACAAATTGTTACTATCATTCTTGTAGCCCGGCTTTTTGGATGGATATGCATGAAAATAAAGCAGCCGACCGTCATCGGAGAAATGATCGCGGGTATTGTTCTGGGACCATCACTCGTAGGAATGTACTTCCCGGAATTTTCTGCGTTTCTCTTCCCCAAGGAATCCTTAGGCAATCTGCAGTTTCTTAGCCAGATCGGGCTTATTTTGTTTATGTACATCGTAGGAATGGAGCTGGATCTGAGCGTTTTAAGAAAGAAAGCCCATGATGCCGTAGTGATCAGCCATGCAAGCATCATCATCCCGTTCGCTTTAGGGATAGGCCTTTCTTATTTTATCTATCAGGAGTTTGCTCCGGAAGGGATACAGTTCACATCTTTTGCCCTGTTTATTGCCATTGCCATGAGCATTACGGCATTTCCTGTGCTGGCAAGGATCGTTCAGGAGCGTAATCTTCATAAGACAAAAATAGGTACCATTGTTATCACCTGTGCTGCGGCTGATGATATTACGGCCTGGTGTATTTTGGCAACTGTAATCGCCATAGTAAAGGCAGGCTCTTTCTCGGGCTCAATATTCGTTATTGTAATGGCCATCCTATACGTCTTTATCATGATAAAAGCCGTAAGACCATTCCTGAACAGGATCGCTGAATCCCAGAAAGGAAAAGGCTTCATCAGCAAAGCCCTGGTCGCTATATTCTTCCTGATACTGATCATTTCCTCCTATGCAACAGAGGTTATCGGGATTCATGCGCTTTTCGGGGCCTTTATGGCAGGAGCTATAATGCCTGAAAACGTAAAATTCAGAAACCTTTTTATAGAAAAGATTGAAGATGTCGCCCTGGTTCTATTGCTTCCCCTGTTTTTTGTTTTTACAGGATTAAGAACCCAGATCGGCTTGTTAAATGACAGCCACCTCTGGAAAATAGGCGGATTCATCATACTTACAGCTGTGATCGGGAAATTCGTGGGAAGCGCCCTCACGGCAAAATTCCTGAAAATAAGCTGGAAAGACAGCCTTACCATAGGCGCCTTAATGAATACAAGAGGACTTACCGAACTTATTGTTCTTAATATCGGTTATGATTTAGGGGTTTTAGGGCCGGAATTGTTTGCTATGCTTGTGATCATGGCTTTGTTTACAACTTTTATGACAGGACCCTGCCTGGATCTCATCAACTATCTTTTCAAAGGAAAAAAATCAATGATAGAAGATGAGCGGGAAGACGATGCCAAATACAGGGTACTGCTTTCTTTCGAGACTGCAGAGTCCGGGAGTACATTGCTGAAGCTTGCCGACAGCTTCACCCGTAAAATGAACGGAAACAAAAGCGTGACAGCAATGAATATCGCCCCTGTTGATGAACTGCATGCCTTTGACATAGACAATTATGAAAAAGAGCAATTTGAAAATGTGATCGAAACCTCCCATGACCTCAAACTGGAAGTAACTACCCTTTTCAAGGCGTCCACCGATATTGAAAATGATCTTACCAACATCACGAACAAAGGAAACTATGACCTGCTTCTGATCATGCTGGGAAAATCAATGTATGAAGGCAGCTTATTGGGAAGGCTGTTAGGATTTACCACCAAAATCATCAATCCGGAAAAACTTCTCAATACGGTAAAAGGGAAAGGGAACATCTTCAACAACTCTCCTTTTGACGATTTCACTCTTCAGATTTTAGACAAAACCAATATTCCCGTAGGGGTCCTGGTTGAGAAGAACTTCAAATCCGCGGACAAAGTCTTTGTCCCGATCTTCAACCTCAGCGATTTTTACCTGTTGGAATATGCCAAAAGACTGATCAATAATAATAATTCACAGATCATCATCCTTGATGTGGCCGGGCAGATCCGTACCAATATCGAAGTGAAGGAATTGATCAGAAGTATTGAACAGGTAGCGCCAAACCACATTACCCTTTACAACGAAAAAAAGATTGAAAAAGACTTCCTGAATTCCCAGGACCTGATGCTGATCAGCAGCAAAAGCTGGAAAAATCTCATAGATTCCAAAAGCCTGTGGTTATCGGATATTCCTTCAACCCTGATTATTTCCAATCCGTAAATTATTATCCATAATATCTGAGATCCATAAACCGCTTATTTCATTCCACAGAAAGATATTTCATATTTGAAAATTATTTTATACCTTCGTATCATGATTGCTGATAACAGAACATATTATTACAGAATTTTTACCTCGGAACCGGGATAGGAATTCTTATGCATATAGCTTAAAACCTCGTCCTGGGACGGGGTTTTTTTATTTAAAAAAATAGAAAGATGAAAATAAGTATTATCGGTGTAGGATTAATCGGCGGCTCCATTGCCCTAAAACTGAAGAAAAAAGGAATCGCGGATTTCGTTTACGGAATTGACAACAGTAATAAGCATCTGAATGATGCATTAGACTTGAAAATAATTGATGCCAAAGTAGATCTGGAATACGGGATCAGAAATTCTGATCTGGTCATTATGGCCATCCCCGTAGATGCCGCCAGAGAGCTGCTGCCCAAAGTCCTGGATCTGCTAACACCTGCCCAAACGGTAATGGATGTGGGCTCTACAAAAGCGGGGATTGTAGATGCCGTAAAAGGCCACCACAGCCGTTCAAGGTTCGTAGCTTTTCACCCGATGTGGGGAACGGAGAACAGTGGCCCTGAATCTGCTGTTACAGACAGCTTTTCGGGAAGGGCGGGAGTGATCTGCAACAAGGAGGAATCAGCCGAAGATGCACTGAAGCTGATTGAAAAGATTGTCGTAAGCCTGGATATGCATTTAATCTATATGAATGCGGAAGACCATGATATTCATACTGCCTATATTTCCCATATTTCTCATATTACCTCTTATGCCCTGGCGAATACTGTCCTGGAAAAGGAACGTGAGGAAGAAACCATTTTCCAGCTGGCAAGTTCCGGTTTTTCAAGCACCGTACGTCTGGCCAAATCGCATCCTGAAATGTGGGTCCCTATTTTCAGGCAAAACAAGGAAAATGTTCTGGATGTTTTAAATGAGCATATCACTCAGCTTAGAAAATTCAAATCCGCTTTGGAAAAGGAAAATTATGAATATCTGGAAGAATTGATCACCAATGCCAATAAAATAAGAGGAATACTGGATAAGTAATCCTCTTATTTTATTTAAGATTATTTTTTAAATATTAAGGGGCATTTTAGCATTCCGGCACATTGACCGCAATAGCCAATCCGCCTTCGGAAGTTTCTTTAAACCTGTCGTTCATGGATTGGGCGGTTTCCCACATCGTCTGGATAACCTCATCCAGCGTTACTCTGGCCTTTGCAGGATCACTTTCAAGGGCAATATTTGCCGCAGTGATTGCTTTTATGGCTCCCATTGTGTTTCTTTCTATACAAGGGATCTGAACCAGGCCTTTTATCGGATCACAGGTCAGACCCAAATGATGTTCCATAGCAATCTCGGCAGCCATTAGCACCTGGCCAATATTACCTCCGAGGATTTCGGTAAGTCCTGCGGCGGCCATTGCCGAGGAAACACCTATTTCTGCCTGGCAGCCTCCCATTGCAGCAGAGATCGTCGCATTTTTCTTGAATAATGTTCCGATCTCACCGGCAACCAGAAGGAACCTTACGATATCATCTTCACTGGTGAAGGGGGTAAAAGCCTGCGCATACATCAGAACAGCCGGGATCACTCCGCTGGCCCCATTGGTAGGCGCCGTAATTATTCTTCCGAAACTCGCATTCTCTTCATTAACAGCAAGGGCAAAGCAGGCGATCCATTTATTGATATTGGTGAAATTTTCTTCAGCATCCACTACCAGCTGGAACCATTCATCAATATTTCTGTAAATCTTATCTCCCAAAAGCTTTCTGTTGATCCCCGCTGCCCGCCGGGAAACATTAAGCCCGCCGGGAAGAACTCCTTCCTTATTCACTCCTTTATAGATGCATTCCTTGATCTGCTGCCAGATATACAATGCCTCCTTTCTTGTTTCTTCCTGCGTTCTCCAGCTTTCTTCATTCACAAGGATCAAATCTGAAAATTTCTGAAATCCGAATTTTTCACAATATTTTATTATATCGGAAGCATGGTGGCAGGGGTATAGGGTACGTACGCAATCTTTTTCAATTGAGTTTTTTTCCTGGGTGGCAATAAAGCCTCCTCCTACGGAATAATAATCCTGAACCAGCTCGGTACCGTCTTCAAAAACAGCCTTAAATATCATTCCGTTCGGATGGTATTCCAAGGATCTCTGCATGTTCAGAACCAGATGATAGCCATAGACGAACGGGATCTCCTTTTCGCCACCCAGGTTCAGGCGTTCATCACGTTTTATTTTTGCAACCTTTTCATCGATCTTTGATGTATCGATTGTTTTGAAGTTTTCGCCATTTAGCCCCAGCATTCCCGCGATATCCGTCCCATGGCCGATCCCCGTTTTAGCCAATGATCCGAAAAACTCCAGGAAAACTTCTTTTACTTCCGCAACTGATCTTTCTCTCCTGATCAGGTTGATAAAAGATGTTGCAGCGTTCCAGGGACCCATGGTATGTGAACTTGACGGGCCGATCCCTACTTTAATAATTTCAAAAACTGATATTGACTCCATAAAAAATAATTCCCTTTTCCTGAACAAAGATACATAATAAATAAGTCATATCAGCTTACAGTACAAGATAAAACAGCCTTTTATAATCCCTCTGAATTACGAAAGTTTTTCTTCATGCTGAGACAAATCGAGTCCCATTTTTTCCGATTCTTCAGATACCCTTAACGTAATTATACTGTTTGTGATTTTATACAAAAACAATGAACCAAAAAACGCAAATGCAGAAACCAGAAGTAAAGCGGCCATATGATGGGCAAAAACCCCAAACCCGCCATGAAGAAGGCTTGCATTCTCTCCATGGGCAAAAACAGCAGTAAGGATCATTCCCATAATCCCTCCTACCCCATGGCATGCAAATACATCCAGTGTGTCATCAATTTTTTTAAGCCTGTTCCAGTTTACCATGAGATTTGAAACCACAGCTGAAATAAATCCGATAAACAGGCTTTCAGGAATAGACACGAACCCGCAGCCCGGTGTTATGGCAACAAGACCTACCACAGCACCAATGCAGGCTCCCATAGCGGATATACTTCTTCCATTGATCCGGTCAAAAAATATCCATGTCATCATGGCTGATGCCGACGCTATGGTTGTGGTTCCGAAAGCTATGGCCGCCGTCGCATTGGCACTTAGTGCTGATCCCGCATTAAACCCGAACCATCCGAACCAAAGCTTCCCCGTTCCCAGAAGCACATAAGGGATATTGGATGGCTCATGGTGCGGATTTTTTCTGTTTCCCAACACCAAAGCCCCGGCTAATGCGGCAAAACCGGCACTCATATGTACAACTGTTCCTCCCGCAAAATCCTTCACTCCGAAATATTTGTTCAAGAGGCCATCAGGATACCATACCATATGGCAAAGCGGGGTATAGATAAAAATACTGAAAAGCACTATGAATAAGAGATAGGAAATGAAACGGACCCGTTCTGCAAAGGATCCCGTGATCAGGGCCGGCGTAATGACCGCAAACTTCATCTGAAATAAAGCGAAAAGCACAAAAGGAATGGTGGAAGCAAGCATTTTATGAGGCAGTATCCCTACCCGGCTGAAAAAAGGATAGCTCAGCGGATTTCCAATAACTCCATAATGCTCGCCGTTGATGGTAAAGCCCAAAGAATCCCCGAAAGACAAGGAAAACCCTATCACTACCCATAAGATGGAAATAACGCCCAAAGCGATAAAACTCTGGAGCATAGTAGAGATCACATTCTTTTTTCCTACCATCCCGCCATAGAAAAAAGAAAGGCCGGGCGTCATGAGCAGTACCAGACCTGCGGCAGCTAATATCCAGGCAACATCAGCCCCTACGATATTAGCTTCGCTCAAAAACTCGCCGGTATTGGGAAAATCACTAAAAGGGCTCCAGAACAATCCTCCTATGGCAATAAGGGCGATCATTGAAAACGAAACCACCCATTTCAAACCTATTTTCATAATATTTTATATTTAACCCTATCAAAATTAAATATAATTTATGAAAAACATATAATTATTCCAATAAACCCTCCTAAAAAATAAGGGTATTTATTCAATTAATTAACAAATATTTCATTCAGGATCTTTGAAACTTCTTTATATTTTGTAGCCGGAAAGAGATGGGTTCCCCCTTTAATAATATAATCAGGGCGGGAGTTTTTAACCGGGAATACAATATCCTTGTCTCCTAATATCTGGATCACCCCGGGTATTTCATCACACTTCCAGGAAGAAATCTGCTCTATGGACCATTTCAGGTAATAAGGGTCCCTGACTTTAAAATACTGTAATAGCCTGGGATTTTTAGGATCAAATAACTTCCTTACCACAGAATACATCCGTGTAGCTCTTTCATTGAAAAACCTTACAGGCAGTATCCTGACGATCTTTGTAACTTCACCGGTTCTGATCAATCTGGACTTTTCCTTATGGGATCTGATGCTTCCCAGAATTACGACCTTCAGGGCGGGCTTTATCTTGTTGATCTCCTGTACGATAATACCACCGAAGGAGTACCCTAATAAATAAAAGGGCTCTGAATCATCAATTCTGGCTGCCATTCTTTGGACATAAGTATGGAACGGCTCATTTTTCTCCGGGATCAGCCAGTCTATAAAGACCACTTCCAGATGTTCCGGAAAAGACAACCGTTCCAGGACCTTAAAGTCAGCGCCCAGCCCGCTTACTACATAAACTTTCATAGCACTAAAATAATAAAAATGGACCGCTTTTAAAACGGTCCATTTTATTACTACAGTATATATGTACTGCTTATTTTTTCTTTACAGGAGTTCTGTTCTCATTATCAAGCTTTTCGGTAGATATCTTAAATTGGATATCCATTTCATTCTTAATAAAATAGTCTTTTAATGATGACTGATAGAATACCTTGAAATCTCTTCTGTTCAATGAGAATTTGGCAGACTCTATGATTACGGTAAATTGCGTGATATAGACATTAGCAGGAAAAGAAATTGTTTTTCTCACATCCTTGATCGTAATATCTCCATAAATGGTAGAGTTGTATTCGCTGTTTGCCAAAGGAATGATTTTGGTCAGATGAAATTTGGCGATCGGGAATTTTTTTACATCAAAGAAATTTGGCCCCTTAAGATCATTGGTAAGTTTGATCTGATCTTCTTCAGAAACGTCTCCCGCCATCAGGCTCCTCATATCAATTACAAATTCGCCGTCAACCAAAACGGTTTTATCAAAGTTGAACTTTCCGCTCTTCAGTTTCACTGTTCCGGAATGTGAGGAAGGCACGGTTTTCACCACTTTGTATCCCCACCATCTGATCTCGGAAGAAGTAACTTTTACAACCTTATCTCCTTTTTTCTGAGCAAAAGCAAATGACATGCCCACACACATCATAACAAACAATAGTAATCTTTTCATTCTTTTTTATTTACAATTTAACAAAAATAAAAAAAAGTGTAGAACTTCTACACTTTTAACAATCTTTTTTTGGTTAAATTATTTTGCAGTCACCTTTACAAGCATATCGATGTCATCTTTCACAAAAACATCCTGCATGGTAGACTTGTAAGCAACATCAAACTTTTGTCTGTCGAAGCTGAACTTATTAGATACCAGGCTCACTACACCTTTGCTGTAAGAAATCTTGGCAGGGAACGAGATTGGATTGGTTTTCCCTTTCACTGTAAGGTTTCCGCTTACAAGGGAATTGTAGATCTTATCATTATTTTTCTTTACCGAAGTGATCTTGAATGTTGCCGTAGGGTATTTTTCAACTTCAAAGAAATCCCCGTTTTTAAGGTGACCATTAAGCTTGGCCTGATATTCCCCTGTAAGATCCGTTGAATTAATGGAGGTCATATCCAGAACAAAAGTTCCTCCCACAAGCTGATTTCCCTTCATCACCATTTCTCCTGATTTCACTTTCACAGTACCATCATGAGAGCTTGCTTCAGATTTTGCTACTTTGTAACCCCACCAGTGTACATCAGATGCCACTACTTTTTTTGTTTGTCCGAAACTCAAACCGCTAGCTAAAACCGCTAATAAAAATATTTTTTTCATTTGAATAAAGTTATTTACTTGTTGTTTAACAATGCAAATGTAATCATCTCACAAGATAGATTTTGTTGATGTATATCAATAAAAACAATTATTTTTATGAATAATATCAGCAAAAAAACTCCGGAAAATCCGGAGATGATTCTTTATTCCTGATAATAAGCGGTATAGAGAGCCGCCCCGTTCAGTCCGGTATTATTGGTTTTGATAAGATATATCGGAATGTTTCTCAACATATCTTCCATCTTATCACTTATCTTATATTTCTCATAGAATTTATCCTTATCTATATAATCTTTTATGGTCTGCGGTATATCCCCTGAAATCAGCAGGCTTCCCGTAGCTTTAAGCTTCAGGGTAAGGTTGTTGGCCTCTCTAGCCAGAAATTCCAGGAATGTATCCAGGGCAATCTTACAGATCAGCACGTCGTCTTCAACGGCTGCTCTGTACAATTCCTGAACAAAATTCCCGTTGCTTAAACGCTCGCTCAGCCATTCCGGTTCAGGATGCCTTTTAACATCTCTTAAAAACCGGTAGATATTAAACAATCCCGTTTTAGAAAGCACATTTTCCCAGCTCACAATTCCGTAAAGATTATTCAGGAACTGATAAAATTCAACTTCCACATTCGTTCTTGGAGAAAATTCGGAATGGCCTCCTTCGGTTGCGAACGGCCTCAGGTACTTTCCATCAAAGAAATATCCGGCCTCACCAAGACCGTTACCGGGTGCCAGGATAGCCACGTTACCCTTTTCCAGATGCCCGCTGGAATAGATTGGCTCCAGGTCATTATCCTCAAGCAGCCCCATTCCGTATGCTGAGGCTTCCAGGTCATTAAGCATGCGGACATCTTCAAACCCGAAATCCCTTTTAAAATCTTCCACATCCAGGCTCCAGCCTAATCTTGCCGGGCTGCTTTTGCCATTAATTACAGGTCCCGGAACCGCCATTCCCAGACGTTTTACATTTTCGAGATGGTTATCCTGAATAAATTTTCTTAAAATATCGGAAAAAGAAGAATATTCTTTAGTAGGATAGCTATTATGGGTTTCCATTTCAAGACCTTCGCTGGCGGACATAAAATATCCTAAAGTAGTGATATCTTCACGAAGATTGGCACCTATAATGGAAATATTATCATTATTACTGTTCTTTACCCCCGGTAAATAAAGCGGAAATTTCGGATTCAATTTCATAATCACAAATTTTATCAAATATAATAATTGTTTTCGTAAATACTGTAAGGCAAAACAAAACCTTCTCAAAAATATGAAAAGGTTTGGTTAATAATTGTTTATATTAAAATCTAACTACTTTCCTAATGGAATATTATACGAAAATCCCAGTCCGATGTTTCCCACATTGTAATCCTGGTTCGGTAAATCACCGTCATTTCCTACAAATACCTTCTGATATTGTACGAAGAAATTCCAGTCTCTGTTGTGATATCCGATCTCAGGTTTAATGTAGAAACCTCCGTCCGGCCTGCTTAAAGTACTGTTGGAAGCTACCCTGTCATTTCCAACCAGAAAGCCATATCCCAGATCCGTACCGAAATAGAATCCGGTTTGCTTTGGATATACTCTGATCAAAGCGCCTACAGGAATCACCCCTACATCGTTATTATTGTATCCGTTATTGTCTTTTCCGAAATAATGGGTATATCCCGTAGCAATACCTAATCCGAAACCAGGAGTTATCAGGTTCTGATAAGATACATCCACGCCGACAGCAGCCGAAAGATTATCTGCAGGAACCGCTAAACCAACGTTAGCACCTACTTTAATCATGTTATTCATCTGCGCACTTTGTGCACTTACTGCACCAGCCGTTAAAATACCGGCAAGCAGAGCTACCTGTTTAAACATTTTCATAACTCTAATTTTTAAATTTTACTTACCATTAAGCTGTAAAAATCGTGCCAACAAAGGCCTTTTTTATCTTTTTAACAGCAGCAGACACCCCAAAATAATGAATATCAATCCATTAAATTTAAATATCCGTTTAAGATTATCCGGAAAAATATTCATTAAATGAATAAAAAAGAGGCAATCTTTTAAGACTGCCTCTTTTCAATAATCCTAAATTTTAGCTACTCCCAATTTTCTACAGGAATCTGTTTCCTGTCTTCCTGCTTTTTATTTAGTTTCTCTGATATTTTCTTAACGACGTATTCAATCGCTATGGGTGCTATGATTGCAATCAATGCTTTAAAGATCCTAGATTTCATAATGTGGTTTTTATACTATAATTAATACAATTTCCGAGCCATTATGGTCATACCGGCATCAAATCCGTTATGCTCGCTGATCTCCGGCAGGAATTGATAATTTGTATATCAACCAGTAACTTATAAACGGTAATTCAAGCTTCTTCATTCTCATCAGAAATAGCCAGGTTTTGATAATTCATACTTCCCATTCTGAATTTTTCCTGGATCCTTAATCTTAGCTTTCTCGGCTTGTGTACGACCAGAGCATCACCAAAGCCAAGCAGGAGCCTTTCCAGCTCATAGTTTATCTGGACACAGATTTTAAACAGGGTTCCTTCCTGCGTTTCACTCAGGATCTCCTGACTTCTATGCAGGGGCTTGGTTTTTACATAAGGCGCATTGGAAGAATCTACGAAAAATATCACATTCCTGGGCTTCATCGTTTCGGAAACCGTAACCCCTACTATATCCTTGAAATACTCATCTCCGTCAAGATGCAGATCAATATACTCAATATGTTCCTTAACTTCAATATGTTCCATCCTGTCTAAAGCAAGATTATACATTTTCCCTTTATAAAGGCAGATCAAAAACCAGCGGTTGTTATATTCCTTCAATAATTGCGGATGAACGATAAAACGGCTGGACTCCCTTGCTGTAAAGCTTTTATAAAGAATATCCAGGACTTTTTTATTCACTATACTTTCATACAGGATATCAATATGTTCCAGGCCTTTCAGCTGTTCATTCTTACCGAGATGGATTATAGATTTCTGGCTGGTTGCATGGATAGAATCTTCGAGCTTCTGGATCACTCCGTTCATTTCTTTAAACATTGAAAAGTCTTTGAACTGTTTCAATATCTGAATGGCATTGTTCATTGCCTTCAGATCACTTTCATTAACAGAGATATTATGTATACTGTAATCAGGATCGCTGTACCGGTAATACTTCCGGTCGTACACCTCAATAGGCGCCTCATAGCCGAATTTTTCACTACGCATATTCTGGAGGTCGAGCTGTACCGTACGCCTGCTTACATAGGATTCTTTGCCTTCAAATTCAAATAAAGCTTCGGAACAGGCATCAATAAGATCTTCCAGAGTATATTTCCGGTATCTGTTTTTAAGGCATTTATCCAGGGTCTTATACCGGATAAGGGCATTTTTATTGGATGGCATAGTTGTATTTAAAGAATGTTTTGTTTAATGCCAGAGTTTATCGACGTCAGGCAACCATTTACCCGAACAGGATATCACCGGCTTCACTTTTTCTTCAGAGGATCACCTTCAAAGCGGATCCCGTTCCAGCCCGATACCATAAAATTCCTGATGTTCTGATGATCTGTGGCATCAGGATGCTTCAGGACATCTTCCCTGTAAAATTCACCAAAAAGAAGTAATGTCTTTTCTTCAGACAGATGGTTCAGCTGTGCAAAACTGAAAATTTTACAGGAGCCGTTATTCTGGTTAGCCTCATTCACTATTTTTCCGTTTACAAACTTTGTCGGAGTAAAATCGTAGTTTTTATCGATGTACGTTATGACGTCGTTGAACCGGATGGTTTCAGGATAATTTTCCCATTGTTCAGGCAATATATTCATAAGATCAGATTTCAGGTGTTTAAATGGTTCTGTACTGTCATTGATTTAATTCCGTAAAAATATCAAAAAAAAATTTTACCTGCGCAAAAATATTGCGCAATTGCCTTTTTACTTTGCATCATCAAAATGAAAAAAATGGAATTTAACGGAAATCACTTAATCGAACTTGGATTCAGACCTGCAAAATGGTTTAAGGAGGCGATTGCTTATATCAACGAAAACAATCTGGATGAAAACCAGATCAGAGAATATCTTGGCCGGTTCAAACAGCCGGAACTGATCCCGCTTCATGAAAGTCCTAAAGATTTTGTCATCAATATCAGGGCCGAGCATGAGAGTGAATATGACAATGTAGAAAAAGTAATCAGAACTATGCAGGTGCTGATGAAAACCCCAACCCTGATCGGAGGGGCTCTGATGCCTGATGCCTGTCCTACGGGTCCTGAAGGAAATATCCCTGTTGGCGGGGTTGTGGTAGCCAAAAATGCCATCCATCCCGGCTTTCACAGTGCCGACATCTGCTGTTCTGTCATGCTGACAGATTTCGGAAAGACCGATCCTAAGGCAATGCTGGACGCAGCTCATTCGGTGACCCATTTCGGATACGGAGGAAGGCCCAGAGGTGAGCAGATGCCCATGTCTTTAGAACTGATGGACGCTTTCAGAGAGAATCAATTTCTGAATGATGAAAGGCTGATCAGCATTGCCCGTTCGCATATGGGTACTCAGGGTGATGGCAACCATTTCCTGTTCGTGGGGATTTCTAAAAACACCGGAAATACCATGCTGGTGACCCATCACGGCTCAAGAGCTCCGGGAGCTGCTTTATATGATAAAGGGATGAAGGTTGCGAACAGATTCAGAATGGAGATTTCACCTGAAACCCTAAAGGAAAACGCATGGATCCCTTATGATACGGAAGAAGGAAAAGCCTATTGGGAAGCTCTTCAGCTGATAAGACAATGGACTAAGGAAAACCATACTTCCATCCATGATGCGGTTTTAAGCAGGCTTGAAGTCGGGAAGCTGGACAGATACTGGAATGAGCACAACTTTGTGTTCAGAGACGGAGATCTGTTTTACCATGCCAAAGGCGCTACCCCGCTGGATGATAAATTCATGCCTGATATTACAGGTCCAAGGCTGATTCCTTTAAATATGGCAGAGCCGGTGCTGATCGTTCAGGGAACAACCAATGAAAGAAATTTAGGTTTTGCTCCCCACGGTGCGGGAAGAAATTTCAGCAGAAGCCAGCATAAACGATCATTGGCCCATAAAACCATCGAAGAAATTTTCAATGAAGAGACGCGGGGTCTGGACGTTCGTTTTTTCTCCAATGAAATTGATATCTCCGAGTTGCCAAGCGCCTATAAAAGCGCAAAGAACGTAAGAGCACAGATAGAGGAATACGGACTTTGCGAAGTGCTGGATGAAGTAATGCCTTACGGATGTATTATGGCTGGGGATGTAAAGAAGAACGCACCCTGGAAGAAAAAGAAAAAATTCAGAAATGCATGAACTAAAAAAATAAACTAATGACCGGTTCCTTAAAGGCTATGAAAACCTTTCATAAAGGCGGAGGCAGTAGCTCAGCCAGGTAAAAGCAACATTACTTTCCGCTCCTGGCCAAAAATCCCTGTCTGTGTACACAGGTTCGGATTCTTCCTCCTCCGATAATGTCATTCTGAGTACTTTCAGAGTGACATTTTTTTCAATATTCCCGTAAAAAAATTATCTGCGCAAAAATACTGCGCAAATCTGCTTTTATTTTGTATCAAATAATAAACAATGACATCAAAAATACTTAAAAAACTTAAAGAGATTGAGACCTCGAAGAACGTAGAGATACTTCTTGCCGTAGAATCGGGAAGCAGGGCCTGGGCTTTGCTTCTCCTGACAGCGATTATGACATACGCTTCATATACCGCCATGAAAAAGACTGGTACCTTTCTCCATGGGATAAGGATGAAACCATAGAATTTATGACAGAAGATGACCTGGATGGTTCCGGCTGGGACCTCCGGAAGACATTTCATCTTTTATTAAAATCGAATGCAGCATTGCTGAGCTGGTTCTACTCTCCTGTAGTATATCAGGAAAACAAAAGATTTACAGAGCTGTTCAAGCCTCTGGCAGATAGCTGTTTCTCTCCGGTAGCCGTATCCTATCATTACCTAAGTATGAGCAAGAAATACCTGGATGCCTGCAGGACCGAAGAAGTAAAGCTGAAAAGCTATTTTTACTGCCTGAGAACTGCCCTTACCGGAAAATGGATACTTGAAAAAGGTAGCGTTCCGCCGGTGCTGTTCAGTGAACTGCTGGTCCTTGTAGATGATCTTACAAGAGCTAAGATAGAAAGCCTCATAACCATAAAAGCAACAAAAGGGGAATCCTACCTGCATCCGAACGATTGGGAGCTTTTCGGGTTTCTGGAGGATATGGTTACAGACAATGAAAAAAGGTCTAAAGGGCTGGCTGGAGGAAAGGCGGATAAAAGCAGGATGGAAAGGGTTTTCAGAGATATATTGATGGAAACATAATAATTAAAAGTTGCGGAAACCTTAATCTCCCATTAAACTAAATATATTTGTAACAGGACAACTGATAAGCCGTAATCTGTTAATTGTTTTTATAACGAAATTAAAAATACGCATGACAATCCCGACACTGAAAGATAAAAAACTCATTCTCTTCGAAGTCGTCTCCGGAAGCCGGGCTTTCGGGCTTGCCACGGAAAACTCGGATACGGATATCCGGGGAGTATATTATTTGCCGAAAGAGAAATTTTACGGATTAAATTATATTCCCCAGATCTCTGATGAAACAAACGATACTACCTATTATGAAATAGGAAGGTTTATAGAGCTTCTACAAAAGAACAATCCCAATATTCTGGAAATCCTGGCCAGCCCGGAAGACTGCCTTTTGCATAAAAATCCCCTGATGGATTTGCTGAAACCCGAAAATTTTCTTTCCAGGCTGTGCAAAGATACTTTTGCGGGCTATGCGGTTTCCCAGATCAAAAAAGCGAAAGGGCTGAACAAAAAGATCCTTAATCCGGTGGAAAAGGAAAGAAAATCAATTCTGGACTTTTGCTATATTCTTAAAGATCATGGTTCCGTTCCATTCAAAAGATGGCTTTCCGAGAATGGAAAAGTACAGGAAAAATGCGGACTGGTGAATATCAGCAATACCAAAGGGATATTTGCCGTTTTTTACGATGGCACGGGAACTTACGGTTATAAAGGAATCATCCAGCATGAGGATGCTAACCAGGTTTCGGTATCTTCCATTCCAAGGGATGAAAAGCCTCTGGCCTATCTGTTTTGTAACCTGGATGCCTACTCTGCTTATTGCAGGGAGTTCAGGGAATACTGGAAATGGGTCTCTGAAAGGAATGAAGACCGCTACAATGTTAACCGGCAGCACGGACAGAATTATGACAGCAAAAATATGATGCATACGATACGGCTTTTGCAATCCTGTGAACATATCTTTAAGACAGGTTCACTTCAGACCCGTGTAGACAATCGGGACGAGCTGTTAGAAATCAAGGCGGGAAACTTGCCATACGAAGCAGTAATACAGAAAGCTGAGAAGCTGATACAATCTATTGACCACTTTCATGCCATCTCCACGCTTCCGGATTATCCGGATCCGGATAAGACAGAAAAAATCCTGGTGGAAATCAGAGAAAGGCTCTATTGCTAAATTCCGGCTATTTTAAAGGGGCAATAAATATTAGAAGCAAAAATCCTCCGGTTGATTGGAGGATTTTTATATCTATATAAGAAAGATCTTATGCTTCTGCCGGAGGGTTCTGATTTTGCACAGGTTTTCCGTTTTCTGGCTTAGCCTGTCCTTCCGGTTTTGGTTTTGATTCCGGTTTCGGAGGTCTCGGCAAAAGTACTTTACGGGAAAGCTTCATTTTCTTACGGTCATCATATCCCATGAATTTCACCTCTACTTCATCACCTTCTTTATACGGAACCTTATCCAGACGCTTCCATTCGATCTCCGAAATATGAAGAAGACCTTCTGTTCCTTTCGCCAGCTGAACAAATGCACCGAAATCCATTACCTTTACCACCTTACCATTGTAAACTTCTCCTACTACCGGCACAAAAGTAATTTCGTTGATCTTCGCAACTGCTTCATTGATCTTCGTTCTGTCTGTTCCGGCGATCTCAATACGCCCGATTTCTCCAATTTCTTCAATCGCGATAACTGTATCCGTATCTTTCTGCAACTGCTGGATGATTTTTCCTCCAGGCCCGATCACTGCACCGATAAAGTCTTTCGGAATCTCCATCACCACCATTTTCGGAGCATGTGGCTTCACATCTGCTCTTGGTTCTGCGATGGTTTCCGTGATCTTATTTAAAATATGTAATCTACCGTCTCTTGCCTGCATTAAAGCTTTTTCCATAATATCCATGGAAAGCCCCTGGATCTTAATATCCATCTGGCAGGCTGTAATACCTTCCGCAGTTCCCGTTACTTTAAAGTCCATATCTCCAAGATGGTCTTCATCTCCCAGGATATCTGAAAGTACAGTCCATTTCCCTGATTTTTTATCAGTGATCAGTCCCATGGCAATTCCTGAAACAGGTCTCGTGATCTGCACCCCTGCATCCATCAATGCCAGCGTTCCCGCACACACAGTAGCCATAGAAGATGAACCGTTTGATTCCAGAATATCAGAAACAATTCTGATGGTGTATGGGTTATCCTGCGGAATAACGGCCGTTAAAGCTCTCTGGGCCAGGTTTCCATGCCCTACCTCTCTTCTTGAAGTTCCTCTCAAAGGTCTTGCTTCTCCTGTTGAGAACGGAGGGAAGTTATAGTGCAGGAAGAATTTTTCGTCATGTTGGGTAATAACGCTGTCGATCATATTGGCATCTTTGATAGAGCCTAAAGTTACAGCGGTAAGGGATTGGGTTTCCCCTCTTGTAAAGATTGCGGAACCGTGCGCTCCCGGCAGGTAATCGATCTCAGACCAGATCGGACGGATGGTTTTCGGATCACGGCCGTCAAGACGGATGTTTTCTTCAAGGATCATCTGACGCATTGCTTCTTTCTCCACATCATGGTAGTAGATTTTAGCAAAAGGGGTCACTCTTTCCAGCTCCTCTTCATCTTCAGCGTATTGGGCCAGGAATTCATCAAGAATGGCTTTGAACTTTTCATGCCTTTCTTCCTTGTTGGAAGGCGTTTTTGCTACTTCATACACTTTATTGTAGCACTCATTCCAAACCTTGGCACGAATTTCCTCATCATGTTCTTCGTGGTTATATTCTCTTTTAGGGAAAGCTTTGCCTACTTTTTCGGCCAGTCTTTCCTGAGCTTCGATCTGTTTTTTGATTTCGGCATGAGCAAACTGGATGGCTTCCAGCATTTCCTGCTCAGAGATCTCTTTCATCTCTCCTTCTACCATTACGATGGAGTCTTTAGTGGCTCCAACCATAATGTCGATATCGGCTTTTAATAAATTTTCATAACTTGGGTTTACGGACAGTTCTCCGTCCACCCTTATCACTCTTACTTCAGACATGGGCCCGTTGAAAGGGATATCCGTGATCGCAATTGCTGCTGAGGCTGCCAGACCGGCCAAAGCTTCAGGCATTACTTCTTTATCATAAGAGATCAGCGAAATCATCACCTGCACTTCCGCGTGGAAGTCTTCAGGGAAAAGTGGTCGCAGAACCCTGTCCACCAGTCTCATGGTAAGAACTTCATCATCGGAAGGCTTTGCTTCTCTACGGAAGAAATTCCCGGGAATTCTTCCACCTGCATAGAACTTTTCTCTGTAATCTACCGTTAATGGCAGGAAATCTACACCAGGATTTGCTTCTTTGGCAGCTACAACGGTCGCTAAAAGCATTGTTCCGCCACTTTTTACAACTACGGCTCCGTCGGCTTGTTTTGCCAATTTCCCCGTTTCAATAATGATTTCTCTGCCGTCTGCCAGAGTAATCGTTTCTGTAAACGCTTGAGGTATACTCATAAAAAAATTGTCTCTATGTACTCCGTATTGAGTACGATTAATATTTAAACTCTTTAAATTTTCGTTTGCAAAGGTAATGCATTCTGATGGTTTTTTAAATTTTTAATCTCAAAAATCTTATTTTTATACGGTAAGTTTCAATAAAAAAGATTATCTTTTTAAGCAAACGAATGATCGTAAAATACAAAATATCAATGAAAACACAATTACAGCTCGAATATGTGGCGTTTCTGTTGTTAGGAATCATCGCTTTTGAAAGAACGGGATTTTCATGGTGGTGGTTCATCGGGTTATTCCTGGCACCGGACATTTCCATGCTGGGCTATGCCGTCAACAATAAAGTGGGAGCATTTTGCTACAATCTCTTTCATCACCTGGGCATTGCGATTGTTCTCTATCTGACAGGAATTATCATTTCTCTTCCATATCTGAGCATGGCGGGAACTATTTTGTTTGCCCACTCCGCTTTTGACAGGATCTTAGGGTATGGATTAAAATATCCGGACCATTTTCAGAATACCCATCTCGGAAAGATCGGAAACAATAAAATTAAGGAATAAAAAAAAGCAACTTCTTCCGAAGTTGCTTTATCTGAAAATCTTTATAGATTATTTTCTTAAACCTAGTTCAGCAATAATTGCTCTGTATCTTTCGATATCTTTGTTTTTAAGATAATCTAGTAATCTTTTTCTTTTACCTACCAGTTTCACCAAAGATCTTTCTGTATTATAATCTTTGTGGTTGCTCTTCAAGTGAGCAGAAAGGTGGTTGATTCTGTAAGTGAAAAGTGCAATCTGTCCTTCAGCACTTCCAGTGTCCTGTGCAGATTTTCCGTGCTTTGCGAAAATTTCCTGCTTTTTTTCTGTAGTCAAGTACATTCCAATATTATTTAAATGATTATTATGTAACGGCTGCAAAATTACGACTATTTTTTGATTCTGCAAGCATTATTGATTTCATTTATCAAATTCAATAGAAAAAAATGTTAAAAATTTCTTAATGAACTGTATGACATCCAATGAAAAGGCAGTACTTTTGCACTCAAATTACAAATGAGAAAATTCATATTTTTAACTATTCTGATTTCTTTTTTATTCACCGGCGTGGCTTCAGTGAAAGCACAGAAAAATGCCGACAACAAAGTAAAAAAGATTCTCTATTTCAATCCTGATGTGGAGCCCGACATCGAAGAAATAAAGGAACCCACCAATCATGCTTTCTTTAGTGCGGTTTCAGATAATATGAGCAGATATAAGAGGAATAAGATGCTGAGGGCCGAAATGAAGATCCCGCTTGACAGCATAGACAAAAAGACCATTTCCGATTATTGCATCTACAATGATGCAGATTTTGCTGTGGTTCCGAAGGTAAAATATTTCAAAGTGGGAATAGGAAAATATGTTTTTTCAAACCAGGTTGTAGTAAGCATGAAGCTTTTCGATGCTGAAGGAAATCTTGTTACAGAAAGTGATTATGATACCTACCGGAAAAACATGCGTCTTCTGGGATCTACGGAGAATTTTATCAAAATAGGTACCAACGGTGCCATCAAGAGCATCCTGAAAAAGCTGAGAAAGATCAAGCCATCGGAAGAAGATGGTTTTTAGGTGCCTTCTGAGATCGGCCACAAAAATATTGACGAAAGGAATTTCTTCCGGGCCTCCAAATAATTTCACCGCACAGCGAATAATTAAAAATTTTTTTTTAATTTAGTATTGCTTCAAAATCTAAATTACTATGAAAAATTCAAATTTAAAAAAACTCAGCAGAAATGAGCAAAAAGCGATCAACGGCGGAGCTCTGAAGAGATGCAGCAGTCATTCCCAATGTTTCGGGGCCTGGTGCTGCAACGGAATATGCGTACCTCAGGCATGTATTGAGGCTTAAAACCAATAGCTTTATGTAATTTTAAATTTAATTTTTTGAGCATCCGTTTTTTCAACGGATGCTTTTTTTAGCCGGGTCCGGAGAAAAACTTTAATTAATCCTTAATTTTTTTTCATTATTGCCTAATCTTAAAATTTTGAATTATTTTTGCATAATCAAAAATTTCACGTTTTGAATTCTACAGACGAACTTATCTTTAATCCTGCCGATATCGCCGAAACACTCAGTGGACTTCCCGCTGATGAAAGGCTATTGGCATTTTTGAAGGTTCCTAAAGAATATAAAGCTGAAGTTTTTTCCCACCTCGATCCGGACTTCCAGGAAGAAACCATCAGGAGTATCGGAAGTGACGACGTTTCAGAGATCCTGAATGCCATGACCCCTGATGACAGGACCGCCCTGTTTGAAGATTTTCCGGATGAGCTTATCAAATATTCCATCAATCATCTCAATCCTCAGGAAAGGAGGATCGCCTTGAAACTTCTCGGATACGATTCGGATTCCATTGCCCGTCTGATGACTCCTTACTACATCCAGATCCGTAAGGAATGGACTGTAAAAAGATGCCTTCAGCAGATCAAAAAGGTAGGCAAGAAGGTAGAAACCATGAACCACCTGTATGTAGTGGATGAAAGAAACCGCCTGATTGATGATATAGCCCTGGGAAGTTTACTGCTGGCAGAAGAAGATACTCTGGTTTCCGAGATCACAGATAATCACTTCGTTGCGATCACTACCACCACCTCCAAAGAGGATGCCGTAACGTATTTTGAAAAATATGACAGAACCGCCCTTCCGATCATTACGGAAGCGGGAGTTCTGGTAGGGATCGTAACCATTGATGATATTCTTGACCAGATCGAGCAGCAGAATACTGAGGATATTCAGAAATTCGGGGGTCTTGAAGCCCTGGATGTGCCGTATACCCAGACCTCTCTTCTTGAAATGGTAAAAAAAAGGGGTATGTGGCTGATCATTCTTTTTTTCTCTGAAATGCTGACCGCTTCTGCCATGGGATATTTTGAAGATGAGATCCAGAAAGCTGTTGTTCTGGCCTTATTTGTACCGCTGATCATTTCCAGTGGAGGAAATTCCGGTTCCCAGGCAGCCACCCTTATTATCCGGGCCATGGCACTGCAGGAGATCGGGTTAAAGGATTGGTGGTATGTGATGAGAAAAGAAATTTTCACCGGCCTGCTGCTCGGTGGTATTTTAGGTATTATCGGCTTTTTCAGGATCATGATCTGGCATGAGGCAGGTTTCTTCAATTATGGTGTTTATTGGCCATTCGTAGGCCTGAGTGTAGGGGTTTCCTTAGTGATGATCGTACTGTGGGGAACGCTTTCCGGTTCCATGGTTCCATTTATTCTGAAAAAACTAAAGCTTGACCCTGCCACCTCTTCTGCCCCTTTTGTGGCTACTCTGGTGGACGTTACGGGATTAATCATCTACTTCTCTGTGGCCGGGCTTTTCCTTACCGGAAAACTTTTGTAATTTTAGGCAAAGTCTAAAACATGAAAGTTATTTCTCTGGTTCCTTCTATCACAGAAGCTTTATTTGATTTGGGATTGACTGAAAAAGAAATCATAGGAAGAACAAAATTCTGTATTCATCCTGAAGACAAGATCAGGCAGGTACCCGTAATCGGTGGAACAAAAAACCTGAATATTGAAAAAATCAAGAGCCTGAAACCCGACCTGATCCTTGCCAATAAGGAGGAAAACGTCAGAGAGCAGGTGGAGGCTTTAATGGAAGACTTCAAAGTAATGGTCACCCATGTTGAAACGGTAGAAGATAATTATTACCTGCTTAAGAATCTGGGAAAAATCTTTAATAGGGAAGATAAAGCCCAGGCCTACAATCTTAAGATTTATGAGGTTCTGGCGCAGGCTAAGATCAAATCACAGATAAAAGCGGTCTACCTCATCTGGAAAAAGCCTTATATGACAGTAGGTTCAGATACATTTATCCATCATATCCTTACCGAGATCGGTTTCAGGAACAGTTTCGGTCATACCTCACGTTATCCCGAAATCACTGTTGAAGATCTTGCAGACACGGACATTATAATGCTTTCCTCGGAGCCTTTTCCTTTCAAAGAAAAGCATATTGAGAAGCTGAAGGCTTTTTATCCGGAAAAGCAGATCATTATCGTTGATGGGGAAGCTTTTTCCTGGTATGGCACCCATATAGCCAAATGCGGGGATTATTTCAAGAACTTCCTGTCCGGGATCCATTCGGGAACCGGATAAGAAACGGGATCACCCCTTATAAAATTTTGGAAACTTCATGGCAGAGCCATTCCAGCATCTCAAGATCTTCTTTTGTAAAAGGGTCCAGCGTATGGGAATCAATATCAATCTGACCGATATTTTCTCCGTTTTTAAAAATCGGAACTACAATCTCGGCTTTTGTATCAATCGAGCAGCTCAGGTAATTATCCTGCAGCTGTACATCCGGAACGATAAAAGTTTCGTTAGAAACAGCTACCTGACCGCATATTCCTTTTCCGTAGGGAATAATAGTATGGTCTGTAGGGGCACCAACATACGGGCCCAAAATCAGCTCATCCTTATCCCCGTTTTTAAAATAGAATCCAGTCCAGTTGAAATAAGGAATCTCCTGGTCCAGCAAATGGCAAACCTTCTGAAGTTTTTCTTCAGTATTATGTTTCGGACTTTCAAGAATGGAAGATAGTCTTTTCTTTAATTCCAGCATGATCTTATTATTTAAGAGAATTGTTTTAAGGAAAGCTCTTCTTTATATCCGAACATTCCACGTTCTTTTATCATTTCCGCAACACCTTCCGGAACCTGGGATTCCCATCCTTTGATGCCACATGCGATTTTTCTTAGAATTTCCCTGGAATAAATTTCCAAAAATTCGGGATTATAGTTCTTAATATCTACGATACGGTTATTATGCTTGAAATATTTATAAAGCTCTTTCAGGTTCTCTTCCACCTTAAGGTTTGAAGAGTCAAGCAGCTCATGGGTTTCAGGATCTTTATAGGGATACAGGTATACCCTCATCCCGTTCCTGAAAAATTTACCGAATGCCTCCAGGATACCTCCCGACAGGTCTTTATAATATTTCTCATCAAATACCATCAAAAGGTTATTTACCCCCATGGCAACACCGATATTACCGTTTGTATATGAGGCAAAATAATCGATCAGCCTGTAATATTCGGAAAAATTGGAAACAATTACCGTATATCCCAGCTTTCCGAGAATATCTACCCTGTCCAGGAAGTCCCTTTCATCAATATCTCCGTCCGCTCTCAGGTTGGAGATGGTGATTTCGATCAGGATCTCCGTTTCTTCCTGGGTACATATTGCATCTTTGAGAAACATATCGATACCATTCTGAAGCATATCGATATTCACCTTGGTTACAGGTCTGAAGCTTCCTCTTATAGCAAAGATGTTCTTTTTATATAAAACGTCTGCCGGAAGCATATTATTTCCCTCCGAATTAAAAATTACGGCATCTGTCATTCCGTTCTTCACCAGCTGAAGGGACATTAGCCTGTTATCTACATACGCAAAGGCGGGTCCGCTGAAATCAATCATATCAATTTCAAGGTTGTCTTTGGCAATATCATCATACAAGGACTCGATCAGGGTCCTCGGGTTGTCGTAATAGTTAAAAGCCCCGAAAATAAGGTTCACTCCCAGGTTTCCTAATGTCTCCTGCTGTAAGGTAGCATCATTTTCCTTGAATTTAACGTGGATCACAATTTCATTATAATCTTCATTTTCTTTCACCTGGAAACGGATTCCCACCCAGCCATGTCCTTTAATGGTCTTATCAAAATTAATGGTTGTCACCGTATTGGCATAAGAGAAAAACTTCCGGTCAGGATTGTTCTCTCTGGAAATTCTCTCTTCGATCAATGCTACTTCATAGCGAAGCATTTTACGAAGCCTGTTTTGGGTAACATATCTGTTTTTTACTTCTTTTCCGTAGATGGCATCACTAAAATCTTTGTCGTAAGCAGACATTGCCTTGGCGATTGTACCGGAAGCTCCACCTGCTCTAAAAAAATATCGAACAGTCTCCTGCCCTGCTCCAATTTCCGCGAAAGTACCATAAATAGTAGGATCTAGATTAATTGTTAATGCTTTTTGTTTAGGAGTTAGTTTCTGATACATTAGGACATTAAATTTTTGTGTAAATTTACCAAAATTAATACCAACCTCAAAACAAAATGAAGTTGAAATTTTTAGGAACCGGTACTTCCCAGGGTGTGCCTGTTATTGGCTGTGCCTGTGAGGTATGTACTTCCGAAAATCCCAAGGACAAACGATTCCGATCTTCTGTGATGGTGACTACAGAAGAGAATAAAAAAATACTCATAGACTGTGGTCCCGATTTCAGGCAGCAAATGCTTCTGAACCATGAGCATGCCGTAGACATCACTTTGCTTACCCATGAGCATAATGATCACATTATAGGACTCGATGATATGCGCCCCCTGATCTTTAAAAGCGGAAAAGATATGCCTGTTTTCTGCTATCAGCGGGTAGCCCATGAAATCAAGAACCGCTTCCCTTACGCTTTTACAGAGATCAGATATCCGGGAGCTCCCGCTTTTGAGCTGCATGAAATAGAAAATAGGCCGTTTCTGATCCTGGATACGGAGATCACCCCTATTGAAGTGATCCATTATAAAATCACCGTTTTTGGTTATAAGTTTAAAAAACTGGCTTATATCACGGATGCCAATTTTATTTCGGATACGGAAAAAGAAAAATTAAAGGGCCTGGATGTACTGATCTTAAACTGTATCAGGAAATTTGATCCCCATCCTGCCCATTTCATCCTTCCGGACGTTATCAGGCTGTACGAAGAACTAAAGCCCAAGAAATTATTTTTAACCCATATCAGCCACCACCTGGGGCTGCATAATATTGAGGATAAACAACTTCCACCGGGAATGCATCTTGCCTATGACGGCCTGGAGCTGGAATTTTAAGAAAAATCCACAAAAAGTTTTTAAATAGTAAAAAAAGTTTCTATATTTGCACACCAATTTAAGGCAAGCCCAGATGGCGGAATTGGTAGACGCGTTGGTCTCAAACACCAATGCCGCAAGGCGTGCCGGTTCGATCCCGGCTCTGGGTACAAGACCGGAAAGACGTGATAATTCACTTTCTTTCCGGTTTTTTTCACTCCTAACTCATTGTTTATCTGATAGATATAAGACAATAGAACATTAGGTTTGGTGGTTCGATAATGATTTTTTGAAAATTGCAATTTTTGAGGAAATATCGAACCAATTATTTTGCGTTTCACGTCAATATCCCCGTCAGTATAGACTTTCGCAAGATCTACCAGGTTCGATAATGCTTGGTCTAGTAGTTTTAAAAAATCAATTTTTTTATTATCTTTTCCTTTAGTTAATTTAGCTTCGAGCTTTTCAATTTGCCCTTTACATTCGGCTTTAATTTCAAAATAATCATCATCATCAATTACCCCTTCCATCAGTTTATTTCTTGCCTGTTTTAACCTGCTGTTTAAACGATCTATCTCTAATAGAATTGCTTTCCTTTCCTTTTGGGGATTATTAATTAATTTTTCAAAATTTTGTTTCAACACCTTTTTTAAATAGTTTTTTATAGATGCGCGCATTTCCAATGACTGCAATAGCTCTAAAAATTTTGAATTAATAATCTCAGATTTGTACCGGTATGAACACGGAGACTGGCAATGGTAGTAATAATACTTATTTCCGGAACGTCCCGTAGATGCACTACCTGTGATCAAATGACCGCAATCCGAACAAACTAGGAAACCTCTTAATGGTAAATTATCGTCAGATAATACTTTTACATTGGGTCTGGCTGGATTCACATTTCCATCCATTATACATTGAACTTTTTCGAATAGTTCTTCACTGATCAGAGGTTCATGAATACTTTTAACAAAATGGGCCTCCTCTTCATTGAATTGCTCCACGTAAATTTTCCCACAATATGCCGTATTGCGTAAACTTGCTAGAAAAGCACTTATCTTAACTGATTTTCCTTCCTTTCTGTTCATCATATCCATTATCTGACTCGCTGAATATACGCCTTTTGACATTTCGTTAAATGCCCATCTCATGTTAGAAGCTTCTGGTTCCTTCAGAGTTATATACTTCTTTCCGTTCTCCGTTATTTTGTTAGCATAGCCGTAAGGCGCCCTTCCCATTAATCTGCCTTCTTTTTTAGCACGGCGCATTCCATAATAAGTATCATCATCATTAAAATCACCGGAACCACGACTTAAATAAACTACTTCATAATCGGCTATTGTAATTTTATCTAAGAGTAGCTCTAGTCCTTCTAAATCTTTTTCGGCTAAAATCGAATAGTCATGCAACTCTTTTCTAAATTGATATTTAGGTCGAAAATATACCGAATAACTACCTTTAGAAGAAGTATTCATATGTCCAGTGGATTGTACAGCCAAAGCTTGTGCTTCTTCACTTGCATCTAATCCTTCAAAAAAAACTGTTATAACGATCCAATGTCCCGCCCAATTGCCAATTCCCCGGTTGAAATCGTTTGAATTAAAATTAATATATCTTGGCAATGAATCATCAATAAGTATTCGAAGTGCATAAAAGAGATTGGTTTTGCCTGACCCATTTTCTCCTATTATTGTATTTATTCCTTCAGTAAATTTAAAATGTGCTGATTTAAAATTACGGAAATTTCTAATGGATAATCCAGAAATATACATAGTTAATAGTTTTGTTAAAAATACCAATATTTATAGAATTAAACTAACTGTATTTACAGTTTTACTTAGTAAAATTTATTAATTTCATGACACTAAACGATTTAAAACATAAATACTATGGCCCTTAAGAGAGGACCAAAAAGAATTGCAAAATCACCGGAGAAGAAGATCAACGTGATGACAAGAAAACACCTGGAAACACACCCAGATTAAAACCACCTAAGAAACAACAGGGAAAATAAAATTTTAAAAAGTGACTTTTCAAAAAATCCGAAGCATTAAGATTTTTGTAAATACATGATTAGAACTGTAAAATTAAATTAGCTATCTATTTTCAAAATAGTATTCCGTAACTTTACTATCAGACAGATTATAAACTTAATTTAACTGATGATTCCAGCCAAAATTTTTATCGACGAATTTGGAAATGCACACCTTGATCTTTCGAAAGAAGGAACATTTTCACATTTTATTTACACCTCCATAATTATAAAAGATACAGATATTGAAAAAGCAAGAAAAGTATTGAAAGATATATGTATAAAATATAGACTTGGAGAAAATCTTAAATCCAGTAATATCAAGAACAAAAATTTTAAAAAGAGAAAAGATATTCTAATTGAATTTGTTGAAAGATTGGATTTTGTTATTGACATCATGGTAGTCGATAAATCAAAACTTTTTGGAGAAGGTTTAAAAATCAAAAGAACTTTTTATAAATATTTCCAGTCATTATTTGTAGAAAAATATAATAAAATCTATGAAAGTTATTCTATCAATGCTGATAAAGTAGGTGAAGAGTTTAAGCAGGAACTGCAAGATTATGTTAGGGAAAAAAGCATTAACCGTGATTTATTTAATCAGGACAGAAGCTTTGAAATTTTTGATGATAAAGATGAAAAGCTCATACAAATTGCAGATTTTATTTCAGGATGCTTGGGCAAGGTCTTTTGTACAAGCCATTTTGATCACCAATATATTGAATTGTTCAATCTCTTGCATGCAAGAACTTCAATTTCATATTTTCCTTTCGAAAGCTATATAACCAAAGAAATAGAGGGCAAGTCCGAACTTGACAGACAAATCATGAGAATGAACTATCAGTTAATTCAGAAATTCTTAGAATCAACCAATGTTCAAAAAACTAAAGAAAAAGCCAGACTACTAGAATACCTACGATTCCAATCAGAATTAAATCCTAATCGTTTAGTCTCAACAACTGAACTGCTTATTTATCTCAATAATTTTTTTCCTAATATCAAAAGTGAAAGAGTAAGGATATTAATCAGAGACCTAAGATATGAAGGACTATTTATTGTAAGCCATTCTGGTAAACCTGGTTATAAACTTGCAACAAAGTATTCAGATGTTTCTGAACATTTTAACCATTTTCTAAAATACGTTGTACCAATGCTCCAAAAGGTAAAAATATTAAACGAAACCCTTTCTAAGAATTCATTTAATGATATCAACCCTATAGAGAAAGACCCAAATATGCAAAAACTTAAAGAATTAATATCTGGAATTTAATCCCTATTATGCAAAAAGCCCCTATATATAAGCTAAAAGAACAAGCGATACATATCGATGGCAAAGACAGAACTGATGAGATAGAATCTTATTCTTTTGTGGGTAATAAGTGTGTTGTGGAATATAAAAGCAGTGAGAAAACCTATTCTTATCCTCAAAGTAGAATTAAAATCGTAAGATCAGCTATTCAAAGTGAGAGAGCAGGAAATATTTTTTCTTATCTAAAGGCGATTGCGGAAAGTGTTGGTTTGAAGACCGAGGAAGGCAATAATATTTTGGCCAATAGCTATGGGAGTATCCGTTTTATTCCTGAGACATCTATTCTTTACAATTTCCTTAATGGAAAAGAACCTGATAAGAATTACCACGCCTCTCCTATTGAAATCTTTCCTTTTGGTTTTAATCTGAGCCAGAAAACAGGAGTTGATCATGCATTTTCAAACCCGCTAAGTGTTATAGAAGGTCCTCCCGGAACAGGAAAGACCCAGACTATTCTTAATATTATTGCCAATGCAGTGATGAATGATCAGAGTGTGGCTGTTGTTTCAAGCAATAATTCGGCGACAAAAAATGTTTTTGAAAAGCTGGAGAGCAATGGGGTTTCTTTTATAGCAGCATTGTTGGGAAGCAGCCAGAATAAAAAAGAATTTATCGATGCTCAAACTGAAATTCCGGATCTATCAGATTTTAGATTAAAGGAAGAACAGGAACAATCCCTTATTCAATCTACTACTCTTCTTTTTACTGAACTTGCTGAAAAGTTGGAATTAAAGAATGAGTTGGCTTTGCTTACACTGGAAATAGATAAGATCCAAACAGAGTATCAACATTTTACGGATAATATCGCATTGGCAACCGAAATCCGTTTTAAAAGAAATGTCAGCTCAGATCAGCTTCTTTCATTATGGGTTACATTGGAAGATTATGAGAAAACGGATAAAAGATTTTACTGGTGGCGAAAACTGATATTTCCTTTCTTATATGGGGTGAAAGATAAGATTTTTTATACCTTATCGTATGAAGAGATGATCAGGATTGTTCAGTCAAAATACTATGGGGTAAAAATTTCAGAGCTTGAGCTTAGAAAGCGAGAGCTTCAAAATACGTTACAGCATTTTTCTTTCTATGATAAAATGAAAGAATATACTGAAGGATCTATGCAGCTGTTTAAAAACAAACTTTACAAAAAATATAAAGGAAATGAACGTTTAGAATATACTGAATGGGATCTTCGTTTTAATTCAGAAGAATTTATTAAAGATTATCCCGTCATTATGAGTACGACGTACTCCTTAAGAAGAAGCCTTGCTGAAAATGTAGTCTACGATTATGTAATTGTTGATGAATCTTCACAGGTGGATCTTGCAACAGGTGTGCTCGCATTATCCTGTGCAAAACAGGCCGTCATTGTGGGAGATTTAAAACAGCTCCCCAATGTAGTGGATTCTGAAACAGCAGAAAATACAGATCAGATTTTTAAAAACTATGATATACCGGAACCTTATCGCTATTCCAATCACAGCCTGCTTTCTTCCGTAACAGAAGTATTTCCGAAGGTACCTAAAACACTGTTAAAGGAACATTATCGCTGCCATCCTAAAATCATCGATTTTTGTAACCGTAAGTTTTATAATGATCAGTTGATTATTCTTTCGGAAGGACAAACAGAAAGAGAACCTTTATTAGTCTATAAAACAACTGAAGGCAACCATGCCCGGCAAAGAGAGAATCAACGGCAGATTGATGTGATTATTCAGGAAATCATTCCCCAGCAAAAGCTGGAAGGTGTAAATCTGGGAATTGTAACCCCTTACCGAAATCAGACCTTAGCACTACAAAGAACATTCCAAGGAACAGATATCAAAGCTGATACAGTAGATAAATTTCAGGGAAGGGAAAATGATGTGATCATTCTCTCCACAGTAGATAATGAAATCTCAGAATTCACCGACAACCCCAACCGACTTAATGTAGCCATTTCCAGAGCCAAAGATCAGCTGATTCTATTGGTGAACGGAAATGAAAATGACACTGACACGAACATCTCAGATCTGATCCGTTATATAGATTACAATAATTTCAGCACGATCAACAGTGAGGTACATTCTATTTTTGATTACCTGTACAAAGGATATGAAGAAAAAAGAAGAACACTTTTATCGGATCAAAAAAAGAAATCTGTTTTTGACAGTGAGAATCTCATGTATGTATTAATCAGGGAGGTTTTATCTGAAGAACAATTTTCTAAATATGATGTTATTCTACATCATCCTTTAAGAAATTTACTGTCAGATTTTTCCAGATTAAGTCCTGAAGAAGAGCGTTACGCCAGACATCATGCCACACATCTTGATTTTCTGATCTACAATAAACTGGGAAAAAACCCTGTATTGGCCATAGAAGTTGATGGGTATGAATATCATAAAATAGAAAGTCGGCAAGCCGAAAGAGATGTCATGAAAAATGAGATCTTAGAGAAGTATGGAATTCCGTTGGTAAGGTTTTCGACGACGGGAAGCAGGGAAAGAGAGAAGCTGATAAGTGTACTAAAAACATTAATAGGCTAATAGTAAGCCCCTTACAAAAGTTGCAAACCGGTTTCTTTTTTGGAAGATAAAATTATATAATACTTAAATACACAGATAGATAAGTGTTTAATAAAAACCATCTTTGTACCAATGATTATAGACCAACGATATTACTTCTTGAGACCAATACAGCATTTCTTATACTTTTTTCCAGAGCCGCAAGGACATCGATCATTTCTACCAACTTTTTTATGACTGCTCAAATTATTGTTAATTGGAAAATCCCTAACAGTTAATGTTTCCCGAACCATTTTTTTAGTTTCTAAGAAATTAATGTTTTTATTTGCATCCGAATAATACAAAGTATCGTCTTCGGACCAATCCTTTGCGTTAAGTAGAATGAAATCCTCAGAATTGGTTTGGGTAAATTTAGGAGCGTCAATAGCAATCCCTATTATTTTTTCATACCTAGGAAATTTGTTTTTTGTAACACCACAGGCTATTTCCAGCAGCGCTTGTCTTTTAGGTCTATATTCATTATCGTAATCCTTATTTCTGGGATCATGTAATTGTAAAAAAACGTAAACTGTATTTTTATAAAAGGACGGCATAATAGATAAATTACGCATAAGCGTTGTCCCATCTCCAGGAAATCCCTCTATAGCTCGTGTCATAAGATCAGACAACGTTCTTCTAAAAAATCTAGGTTCTTTGGCCATTTCACAAATGGCGCTTTCACCTTTAAAGATGTTACTATTTCCTTTAAGCGTTTCATCTAAGGCATTTTGAGTAGTATATTGAAGTAAATTATCCCACAGCTCAGATATTTTATTTGCTTCTTTTCTCCTTTTGTACAAAGCTGAATTTTCAAAGGAGTTCCACCCACCTTCGGAAATCATAATACTGGTTGCTTTTTCATCTATTACTCCAACAAAATGTTTTTGCTTTACCGAATCAAAGTTTTGAAAGTAATTAGCTAACAGATCTTCTTCTCCGCAATAAGTAATATTGTCATAGTGCTTTAACGCCATCTCTTTCTCTGAAAGATATTCAGAAAAATCGTATACAGTATCTAATTCTTTTAGAATGATTTCTAAATTAAAGGTATCAAAAATATGAATAGGTTTATTACTATCAAGCTCCACGAGAAAAGGAATATCAAGCCCTAATTTTCCCATTTTACTGTAAGTTACAGCAAGACTTCCGTTAATATTTTCGGGTGAATGCCGCAAACAAGCTTCCGCTGCTCCATGAGCAATAATAATACTATATATAGTTAGATTTTCATGAGGTATCAGTATAGGAAAAGGTATTGTTTTTTTACTGTCCAAATATATTTTATTGGGATTTTCAAGTACATATCTTCTTGCTCCTTCCGCTGTTCTTATTTGGTTTTCAATTACATTTTTGTGCCAGCGTTTCCATTGCACATTAATATCTCCTTCCAAATTATCAAATTTCCTGCTTTCACGATCAAAAAATAAAAAAATCTTATTGTCAAAGACAGCCATTAAATCGCACAATTCCTTTGTATCTTCTTTGTAAGGATTTGGATAAGACCATAGTTTTAAGAAAGTAGCATCACATAATTTTGCTAATATCCTTTCTGTTTCAGTATAACCTGTAGATTTTTCAATTGCCATTAGTTTTAATCTTTAAGAGATAATGTAAGGTAGCAATTATTTAGTGAGTCTCCTATAGTTTTAATTTTTTTTATTTGTTAATCAAGATTTTAAACATTACTAACGTAGAATTTTTGAGACTACGGAAAACCGTAATTAGTTCCTTTAAAGTTCATTTAGATTTGTAGACATAAAATTAACTGCAATGAAAAAATCATTACTTTATCTGGTATTACTTCTCTCTGTTATTTCATGTACAAACTATTATACTGTTAGACTACAGGAAGCTACACCTCTTTACTACAGCAGTGACAGCAGTAGATCAGTTACCATTATTCCTAAAGATACGGAAGTTTTCTTGTCTTCAAAAGCTAGTAAGAAAAATTACAACAAACTTAAATGGGGAAATTATTACGGGTGGGCCTATAAACCCAGCTACACAGCTTATAGCGGCTATTATAAAACCTCATCGTATTCTTCTTCACCAGTAAGATCATCCTCTAGTTACAGTTCTCAATCAAATTCAGGTGGTTCAGTACATGTTAAAGGTTATACGCGAAAAGATGGAACTTATGTTCGATCTCATACAAGGAGTGCACCGAGAAGGAGATAGTTGCAATCAAAATTGTTTTGTCAATCCTTCTGGAAAGCAATGATTACGGATTTCCGTAATGAAAATGATGACCAAAAATTTACTTTTGATCTGGTATTAATCTGTTTTGATATCAAAATAATTATTAATTAATCTTTATTGTACTATCTATGAATACAATCAAAGCAATCAAGCCAGGGCCTAAGCCTAAAAAACCGGATGGAGAACCTGACAGAAGAAGAAGGGTAACACCTCCCAATCAGCCGAAGCATCCAAAGCTAAAACCTCACGAACACGAAAAAGGGGATTAGACTTGGATAAAATGTAAAATGAAGAAGCAGCTCGTCTGCTGCTTCTTCACATTATTATTTTTCTTGAAATTAATTTTTGTTTTCAAATTCAAATGATGTACTAAAATCATTTTTTAGAATAATAAACGCATCAAACTTTTTACCGTTTTTGTTTTTCATGTTTTTGATGAGTGATGTTTTGTTTTGAGTTAATAACAAAGTAAGATCTTTAATACTAAGTTGTATTCCACATATAGTTCTAAAGAGAATCCAACTGCATTGTTCATCTGGGCATTTGACAATTTTATCCTTGATAATAAGATTGTGTTGCTGGCATTTGGGGCATATTAATTGTGGAATATTTTCTTGGGGAATATGAAGTGATAAAAGTTCGCTGGTGATTTCTGCTGTGTAATTTTGGATATCATTGATAAATTGGGTTCTGTTGAGTTCACCTTTTTCAATTCGATCTAATGCCATTTCCCATTCTGCGGTCATTTGGACATTGGCAATTTTTTTGTCGTTAACAAGGTTATAAACTTGTAATCCTTTATCTGTAGGAATTAATGTTTTGCTTTTTCTGGTGATATAGTTTCTGCGGAGTAGGGTTTCAATAATGGAAGCTCTTGTAGCCGGGGTTCCTATGCCTATATTGGATAGAGCTTTCTGTTCTTCTTTGTTCTCCATAGATCGGCCTGCATTTTCCATTGCTGATAAGAGATCAGCTTCTGTATAAAGTTTGGGAGGTTGTGTTACTTTTTCCAGTAAGTCGGTTTTTGAGATCTTCAATTCATCTCCGATTTTGAGTTTCGGAAGTTCAGTAAGGGCTTCGTCAACATTCTTTGAATCTTCAGTGTCAGAAAGGATTCCTTTGATGGCTCGCCAGCCTTTCTCTAGGATTGTAGAGCCTTTGATCCGGAATTCATAATGGTGTACTTTTATCATAATATGACTGACTTGTTTTGTACAGGCATGGGATAGAGATTCCAATAAGCGGTAAGCAATCATATCATAAATGGCTTTTTCCGTTGCAGTAAGCGCAGAAGGAACTTTTGTTGTAATGAGTAAACCGTGATGGTCCGTTACTTTTAGATCGTTCACAATCCGTTTATTAAAGTTTCCAAATTTTATATAGGTTATAGCTGGCTTGAACTGATCGGTTGCATTGAGAATTCTGACCAGTTCAGGAATTTCAGGCCATAAGTCTTCGGGAATATACTTGCTGCCGGTTCTGGGATAGGTAATGAATTTCTTTTCATACAAGCTTTGAGCAATCTGTAAAACCTCATCGGCAGAAAAGCCTAGCTTTCTGTTGGCTTCTTTCTGTAATTCTGTGAGGTCAAAAAGTAACGGAGACTGTTCCTGCACTGTTGTAATAGATACATCTTCTACAAAAGCCCTACCCTCCCGTTCTATGGATTTTTGGATTTGTTCTGCCTGCTTTTTTTCTTCCCATTGTAATAGTGAAAGGCTGGTGAAGTCTGTATATTCTTTTCTATGGCTCAGCTGGATTTGAAAGTACTTTTGCTTAGTGAAGTTTTGATTTTGCAGGAATCTTTGACAGATTAAAGCAAGAGTTGGAGTCTGCACTCTGCCTAATGAATAAACATCTTGGTTTCCGGCAATGGTTAATGCCTGGGTGGCATTGATTCCTACTAGCCAGTCTGCTTCGCTTCTGGTTTTAACTGCTTGATACAAACCGTCAAAGGCTGAGCCTGGCTGAAGTTTGCTGAAGCCCTCCTGTATTGCCTTTTCGGTAAGGGAGCTTATCCATAATCTTTCAAAGGGTTTGTTGCATTGTATGTAGTGATAGATATAGCGGAAAATCAGTTCTCCTTCCCTTCCTGCATCTGTTGCTACAATGATACTGCTGCATTGATTGATGACTTGTTTTATAGTGTTGAGTTGTTTTAAAGCCGAAGGATCAGGCTCATAGCCTTTTGCTTTCTTTAATTTTTTGGGAGTTAGAATAAAAGGGTTTGGAAAGATAGGCAAAGAGGCTTTGTTAAAACCTCTTATACCATAATCTTCCGGCATTCCTAATGCGATCAGATGTCCTAATGCCCAGGTGACACGATAGCCATTACCGGATAGGTAACCATCTTTCTTTTCATGTGCTCCTAACAATTGTGCGATTTCTCTTGCGACACTTGGTTTTTCCGCGATGATTGCTTTCATATAAAGGATTTAGATGATTATTATAGTTTTTGTCCTCTTGGTTTTCTACCCTTTTTTTGCTGATCCTCTTGCTGCTTATTCGCAGGCTGCTGCTGTTTTGATTCTAAAGGCTCCTTCACATTTCTAGTAGCTTCATTGGTTTTACCATGGGTGTTAACCGCAGTTTGGGTCTTATGATCTTCTGTAGGTTTTACCTCTTCTTTAAGTTTATTAGGATGAGTGAAGGAGAAATCGGTTTTAAAGGTTTCTTTATTGAAGGTAATATAGCCTTGATAGGCTTTACCTTTAGCATCGGTAAGGCCGTCAACGTACACGGTTTGCCCGGCTTTGAACTTTTCATATTGTGAATCGTCCAGCTCTTTTCCTCTGAATGCTCTGGGTGCCTCTTTATCCGTAGGCTGAGTTTGTTGTTGGTTATGATGCTGCTGTTGACTTTGTTGGAGTGCCTAGTTATTGTTGAATAAAAATTCCACATACCGCTTATCTGCATTGAACTGTACAGTGGCATCGAAAAGTTCACCTTTTTTAGAGGTCATGCCTTCAAGGTACAATGGTGCTCCTTCTAGTAGGGTTTGTTTCTGATGTTCATCCAGTTGTATCCCTTTAATTTCATCAGGGATTTTCATGTACTCTGCTCTATAGGCAACCAATTCATTGGTTAAACGGTCACGGCTGATCACTGATGGAATGATTTCATCTGTTTTAGGATTGACAAGATCTACTACCCTACCCATATTCCCGGTTTCTCTAAGGTTCTTTTTGTCTTCATCACTGAACTGATGACCTAAGAATTTATTATTGAGGTTCGGCTCTTTTCGGATACCGTGCAGATGAACGGCAACCTGCCCTGTATCCCCTGTTTGAAGGGATAATCTAACATCCATCTTGCTTACTGCCGTTCCCAGATTAATAGTAATGGGGATTAATGTATTGGTTTTAAAGCCTCTGAGTAATGAATCCATCACATTCATTTTTTCAAGCTTTTCCTGATTAAGTCCGAATTTTTCCATCGTTTTCCAGTCGATCTGTTCAGGCTGAAAACGATATTCCTGATTTTCTGTGTTGTTGTCCATTGTATTTTGATTTTTTGAATTGTTGTTACTGTTAGGCAAAACTTCGTATTCTTTCAGTTTGTCCATTTCTTCGGGTAATGCCCGGTCAACATACTTCTGAAGATCTTTGGCCGTATTGACAGCATCATATTCCGAGACTTTGAAAAAATTGAATCGGAAAGGATTTTTAAGCTGCCGGTAAAAGTTGGAAAAGAAATTGGAGAATAGGTCGCCGTGCTTATCAACTCTGATCAGCTGCTCATTATCCTTTTTTTCTTGTGGAGCAACCTTTTGCAGATTCCCATCTTTATCTATACCTTTGACCATTTCAATCTGGTTGGTATGAATGTTCAGGACAAGTAATGTGTCTGTTGCTAGTTTGAGCTCATTGGTTTCTTGTGAGTTTATCAATTCATCTTCCATTGTATTTCATTTAATGGAACGAAGGTATAGGCTCATTCAGAAACATGTAAAGATGGGAATGGTGATGAATGATTTGGCTGTTGATGTCTTATCACTGTTAAGAGTTTAAGCACTCCCGGATCAATTGATGGACATCAGAAAGCTTATAATATAACTTTCCGCTGATGGTATAGTAAGGCAGCTTTTTATCAGTGCGGTACCGCTGTAGTGATCTGGAACTTATTTTTAAAAGCTGTAAAACATCCTGGTTATCCAGAAGCTGCTCTCCGTCCACTTCTATAAATCTGGATTGATTCTTTGCCATTTGTTCTTTCAGTAGGTCGAATCTTTCCATGATTCTTTCCATCCAGGCTATAAATTCTGTTCTTTCAATATTCATAACTGTGATTTTTATGATTGCTGATGATGTAAAATTGAACAACAGAAATCATATAAAATCACTACTTTTTCATAGTAACGAAAAAAGAATATAGAATGATGGAATCTTAACCAAAAGCATCGTAACTTACAAAGCATTTAATAGTAAAGACTAACGATTATGAGTGAAATGTCTGATTTTAGAGAAAATTATATTAAACAACTTGAAAGAGAGGCGGAAAAGGCATTGAAAAACAATGAAAAAATAATTCTTGACTTTATACGCTTTGCTGCGAGTAAAAATATAGAATTAACTACTCAAGATTTTAAGTACACTCAAATATCAGGCATTGTTGTTGAATCACCTGAAATACTTTTGAAGTTAAACGAAGATCTAATTCCTGATAAAGACGGTCTTTTAGATTATAAATTGCTCAGCTCTAAATTTAAAAAGCAAATATTCTCTGACGGCTATTTTTTTGCAAACAACTATATAACAATGGCTAGTCCTTTATTCCGGCGGAGCTACTCCTCGTTAAATGGCTTCCAGCCTAGATTTATTAATAAATTTTGGGCTATAGACCCTACCACTTATGATGAAATAAAAATAAGCTTGGATCAGCACAATTTAAAAATTGATGTACATAATGCTGCAATTTTAGAGTTAGATACTTGGTACGGTTCTGTTTTTAATCAAAATGTAGAGAGCATTTCTGACCAATTGGTAAAACTAAGGCCATCACTGGATTTTAATGATTCTGAAATTAACTTTTTCTTTGCAGATACATACTCCTTAGATATCAAATGGGCTTTATCAAAAAATATTAAAACGTTTCAGGCGGAGGAATTTAAAAGTGAACATATCAAAGTAAAAATTGATGATATTATTTATTTCCCTGTCAGATATGTCCATGCAGAATTTGATATGAGCACCCTTAGTTTTAGACATTTTGATGGAGCTTTTCATTTCTATACTGAAGAAGAATATTTCCGAAGACGAGATTCTGACCTTAACTACAACAGAAAAGATCATTCACAAATTAAGTCAAAGTCAAAAAAATTGTTTAAAATAAATGGTAAGATACCCATCGAAACTTGGGTAGACCTAACAGGTCATTTTTTTTCTAAAAATCCCTTGATCTATGAATATTTTAATGGCGAATATCCTCCTAATATAAAAGAAATTTTAGACTTAAAACGAAAAAATCAAATCTCTTAAAAATCCTTGAGAAATTATGAAATGTTGATATGTCAAAATAATGACGCAAATTCCGAGGAACATAAATTTAAAGCCTCAGATATCAGGCGTCAATTTGGTAAATCATTTGATGCCTATTATGATGGTGAAAATTCACACCCATTCAATTCACCAAAAGATAAACTGATTAAATTTCCAAAAGTGATCTGCATCGATTGTAACAATAATCAGACAAGAAATGCAGATATTGCTGGCGTATCTGGTTTCAAGGAAGCATGTTCCTACCAAAAAAGGTACGATGTATTTTGGTATCTGGATCGATGCCGAAGAAGAATATTTTGATACGGCTCGTTTTCCAAATTGTCTTGAAGAATATCCTTTTCAGGGTAGTGGCTGCTATCTCTTATTAGGAACTGTAGAAGTCGATTTTCACTTTCTAACTGTTACAATTCATAAAATGGAATTTTTTCTTTATTTGTAATCGTTTTAGGTTTCTGAATACAAAAAAAGAAATAAAAATAATAAGAATTCCAGATAGGATGATAAAAAGCCATATCCTGTTTTTTCCTTCTTTTTCCTCGTTTTTTATCGCAGCTATAAAAGTTTTAGTCGAAAGGTTGGCTGTTTTAGCCCTATCCTCTTCAAATTTTTCTTTTTCCTTATAAAAAAGATCTCTAAATTGATGTTCTCTTTTCTGATCACCAGTCTCGTTATATAAATTAGCAAGATCTAAATAAATCCATTGAATATTTTTTCCAAAAGTTTCTTTTGTAGCTACAAAATTTTTCAATGATTTTTGATAAGCTTCTTCTGAATTTTTGTACTGATGCATTTTTTGGTAGTACATCCCGGCGATTAAATATAATAAACCATGATTGCCATTTGGAAACCCTTCTTTATTAGCTATTTCGATCCCATTGTTAAGATAAATCTGGGTTGAATCCAACTCATTTTTTTGAAAATGTAAAGCTGCGATCATCCCTTCTGTTGCGACATTTTTTTTAATATCTCTGGCTTTATGAACATATATTAAGGAAGAATCTCCTTGGACTTTAGACTTATTAATATAAACCAGTTGTAGCAGATATTGTTTCGTTTCAGAATCTTCGCTTTTTTTTAAACAATAAAGTGATTTATCAAAATATTGATGGCCTATATCACCCATTAAAAGAAGCAGATTGAGCATTCCATACTGATTATATAGATGCGCTTTATGGATCATATCATCTGAATTTTTTAAAATAGAGTCAGCCTTTTGTAAAAATAATAAACTATTTTTGTAATTACCCTTATAATAATTGAGAAGAGCAAGATTAGTATAGCAGGTTGCTTTACCGGGTTCATATTTCTCTTTATCAGCAATCATAAGATACTGTTTATTGAGACTGATTCCTGCATTTAAATTCCCTAAAAGACAAAACTTCTCAGTTTGCTTCATTAACGGTAAATCAAAAGTTCTGAGATATTCCTTTTTTGAAGGATGGCATGATATTAAAAGAACGACACATAAAAATACAAATAATATCTGTTTTTCATACTTATTCTGTTTTTTGTTAAATAACATTGATTTGATGTACAAATATAAATTATAAAATTTTGTTACACTGATTCTATATTAGTTTAATATCTAATTTAAAATATTTTCAGAAATAAATTATTTTTTTGTAATCGCCCATGAATAAATAGGTTGAGCATCGTTTTACCTTTCAAAAAGCAAAAAAACGAAACGCCGAAAAATTACCATTTACTACCATTTTACTACTATTATCCATCAAAAATTACTATTATCTGGTCTTTAAGAAGGCTTAATTATTATGATACTACTATTCTCTATAAATACTGTAAATAAGCAATTTAAATGTGTCTTTTTCAAATTTACCAAAATATTTTATCTTATTATCTATATTCCTAGCCTAGTGATGCCTATAGTTGCAATATTGTTTTTCATTTAAAAGTATACTAAGCAGTACGTGGAAGAAATAAATTCAGGCTTGGGATTTATTTGATTAAGAAATTATAAAAACATAAAGAGTCCGGAATTACCGGACCCTTCACCACAAAAAAACTACTATGAAATCTCACTATATTTCCAGACACGCCAAATCAACTCTTTCTAAGAACCTAATTATTAATTCACACAACCACAACATTAAATAAAATGAAAAATTCATTAAACATCAATTTCACTTATGACAAATACATTAAATACGACATTAGTTTACAAAAACAAAATTATTATAATCCATTAAAAACTAAAGAAAACAACATCCTACACGGACCCTTCATGACCGCAATGAACTGATGTCTTTTATCTGCAAAATCAAATTCCGAAAATCTTCTGCAGATTTTGCACCACCGCAGATATAGAGGGCAAAACAAACACTTGATGTTGTAGATAATGAATGATCTGGAATGTACACCTGGCCATCCGAAGATTTCACTAGCACCAAAGAATCAGCAATATATTGTACAACGACATCCACACTTATTGTTTCTATCAAATGATCGGTAAAAACAACATCAAACGTGTCAGTCATCAGAAAGCCAATTACACGACTTTCAATGGTATCTTTAATTGTATTTGCCATACTTAGAGCTTCTGAAAACTTTATTGAAGGTTCAATTTCTGAACTCTGAAGACTTACAGTATCGGCATCTGCAGGAATACTTTGGTTGGGCTGATCGAGAATTTTAACCTAAACATCTAATCTGGATTCTACATCATGAGCTAAACCTTTGTCTACAAAAGCTAGCAGTTTCATCATTCTTCCTTTAATAGCAGATATGGTCACTTTTGAAAGCTAAAAAACTAATGCACCTTAGGTGAATTTTTTCAAACGCAAACTGACTGTAAAATAGTTTTGCCTGGGAATAATGGTCTACAAAACTTGAGCCTCTTGCCCTTACTTTATGACCTTCCATCCCTTCTTCTTGAGTGGCAAAGCCTTCCTTACATATTCCAATGACTATGTTTGAGAAAACCGCATCAAGCTTAAAAAGAGAGTTTAGGTCACTAAGAAAAGTTATTATTTATTGAATCTATTTAAATTTAAATATTAATAGATTTTATCTTTAACTACATTATTTTACTTTTCGTCCACTGAACCTACGTATAAGTACCCTTTAAAGGCAAGTCTGAATTCTTTTTCTCAATACTGGTAAGACTTTTTTAAGGATTAATCAGATCGTTCAAATAATGCGGGTATTAATTTTATTAAATAAAGATGAATAAGGCTAATTGAAGTTTCCTTGACTAATTTTTAAAGAGAAACATTTAATATATTAAACTGTCAAACACATATAAAATAAAAGCAGCAAAAATTTGAATTTCTGCTGCTTTGTAGTAAGTGTTATTCTATCTAAAAAGAAATACTTTTCAATCTACTTTTTGATAAATTTCGAAGTTAAAATCATTTTCTCATTTTCGTAAATGGTAATAATGTATCCACCCTTCATCAAACTTGAAACATTAATTTTTCCACCACTGATATTTCCACTACCTACCAACTGGCCAGTAACACTATAAATTTTATAAGTCGCTTTATCAGAAACTTTAGTAATATTTAATACATCACTTGCAGGGTTAGGATATAACTGGATGCCATCGTTTTTAATAACAGTTTCTGAAGTTCCTAAAGTAGCCGTTGCTACAACATTATAATCCTCAGCTTCTCCATAATTAAATGTTCCGCACGGGCTAGGTAGCGAAGCTCCCACATTGCTAGTACCTCCATATACTAATACAACTCTCATTCTCATAGGCGAACCAGTCACAGCCGACTGTGGAACCGTGAATGAACCAGTGACAGGACCTGTTATAGCACCAACAGGATAGTTAAGAACTCTTTCAGAGCTTTCAAATACACCGTTTTTATTAAAGTCAATCCAAGCAGCTACTGCATCAACATCTGGATTTCCGATCGTAACTGAAATTGGGTAAGTACTGCCTTTTATTACATTAATCTGAAGAGCAGGGTTAGTTGTATAATTGGTGTAAGAACTTTTTGCAGAAGTATTGTTTATGTTCGCAACTGTCACGTTAGAAATAAACTCATCATCAATGTTGGTTACTTGAGTTACACAATACGTCAAAGTTTGTATTGTAAAATTCGTAGGCTGAGAATAAGTCCCTGTTGTACCACTACATATAGTAGCGACTTGTACTTCATAGGCAGCACCTTCTACTAAATTATTTAAAGTTGTATAGGCAGTATTCAAACTCAATTCAGTCCAATTTGCCTCACTTACTTTTTTATAACGCAATTTATACGTAGCACCTACAACTGGCTGCCATGTAACGTCTGCAGAATATGCTGTAATATTTGTTACCACAAGATTTGTTGGAGCAGCTCCGTTACAAGGCGCAAGTGTAGTAATCATTACTGATTTTACTGCATAGAATATATTTCCTATTGCAGAAATTCTTACTTTAATAGTCTGTCCATTCAAAGAAGATGGGAATGTATAATTTTCAGAACCATCATTTGGAGTTGAAGCTGACAATACAGTCCATGTTGTTCCATTGTCTGTCGTGTAATCAATCTTTACATTAGCTACATTATATGGAGCTGCAGTAGTATTAGCAACATCCCACTCTATTGCAGTAGGAACATTGTTATTTACATATAAAGTATTAATCTTGAATGGCCCGTTACTTCCAACCACAACAGTTTGTTCTGCAAATTGAGTCTGCTGTTGATTTGCTGCTGGGTTATTATCTCTTACAGTTACAGAAAACTTAGTTGTTCTTGGCACCATAGAAACAGATTCCCATTGATTATTTGAATTATTTAGAACCCCAGACATTACTGAAGCAAACTTAGGAAAATATCTAGTTGGGCTCGTTGAAGGTGCAACTGATCTAAACGATGCACCTGTGGAAGTTGTTCCAATATTACCACTGTTAATAGTAACATTTGCATTATCTACTTCTTCCCAGGTATATGTCAATGGATCATTCTCCGCATCAGTTGCAGAAGCCGTTAATACAAACGCAGTTCCCAAAGGAATATTATATGTTGGCAATGCAGCTATAACAGGTGGGTTATTTGCGATATCCGTTTCTATATCACAAGTCTTATCAATTAAGTTAGCTTGAATCTGTTTGATGCTCGCAATATGAAAATAAGGATCTGAATGAGGCTGAACATCAGTTGTTGTTCCTGGAGGCGCTGATTGATTTGTGATACCAGCATATCCCATAATTGTACTTCCTGAACCAGGTTCCATATTTACACCATAATTTTCTAATTTGTGTGCAAAAGTGTGATTAGCTCCTAATTGGTGTCCCATCTCATGAGCTACATAATCAATATCAAAAGTATCTCCTGAAGGTGGGTGCGAAGCAGAAGCATTTACTGTTCCGGTTGCAGGAGATGTAATACCTGATCCTTTACCATAACCTACTATGGGATCATTAGTAGTACCAATAGGACTTAGGCAAACACAACCAACACAACCAGCATTTCCTCCTCCTCCGGAAGCACCAAATAAATGTCCTATGTCATAGTTAGCCTGTCCAACATTCGTGGCCAATACATCACGAAGTGATGTATTCCAAGAACCTGGAGGCCGTTGAGGATCAGTAACAGTTGCATAGGGATCAGAAGCTGGATCTGCATAGATAATTGCTGGATAACTGAGTACATTTAAATGTAATGCAAAATCTTTTTCAAATACAGCATTCACTCTTGTTACTGTCGCATTAATCTGCGCAAGCGCGTTAGCTACTCCTCCGAAATACTGTGTATATTCACCAGTAACTGATATAGCTAGCCTCAAGGTTCTGTACTTTTTGTCAGAATTCTTAGAAAAGCTAGTTGGTTGATTGGTAAAGGACTTTCCTTCTTTCAACAATTCATTGATTTGGCTTTGTGACACATGATCTTCCGGTGTTGAACACAAAAATCCATTCTCATCTTTCTTTGTTTTAGGGTGTACTCCATAAATTGTTTTATCGGCGTTTACGGCCTCGATAAATTCATATTTACCATTTTGAATGATCATCGATTGAAAATCATTTGGAGCAACAGAAAATCTCAGGTATTTACTTGGATCGTCCAAACTAACCCCTGCATAAGATCCTAGCTGATACCGATCAGCAAAATCTTTTGTCATTACCGGAAAGCTATAAACAGCGAATCTCTCAATTTTTCCATCCATAGTAGGAAGTAAAATTTCTACAGGTTTAGAGTTAGGTCCCATTTCTTGAGCAGTTCTAAGCTGTGATTTGATTTTGTCAAGATCAAGCTTATAATAACTTCGGACATAATTTGATCCTAGCTTCCCTCCTCTTTCGTATGTTGCAGGAGTCCATTGCGCCATGGCAGAAACTCCTATCAAACTACAGAATAAAAAAATACATAGTTTTTTCATAAAAAAATAATTAGTCTAACAAAAATAGTTATATATGAAAACCTCAACAATCATTCTATAAACATGAGGTATCCATGTAGTACATTCTACTACTGTAGATTTTTATTCCAAATAAAATATACCTCTAAAATTCAAAGTATATTTATATATTACTTTTTAATATTTAAATATTAAGCTTTCAGACGAATAAATAAGTCTATGATTTCCAAACAATGATTATACTTTCACCAATAAAACCTAAATATTTAGTCTCCTATTGAATATCTGATTTTGATTAGTCTAACTAAAAAGTAGACGCACGAAACAGAAAATATCCAAGGTTAACAATAAAATCTATTAGTATATTATTGATAGTTATACTAATAATAATATTGCTGCTATCAAATATCTTAAATTATGTTTTCACCAACTTTAGAATTAATTTCGATATTTACAATCGAGGCAAAAACATGTCAAATTTTGGATTCTTAAAGATGTAAAATGCCTACTTATTGATATTTTACTTTTAATTAGAAATATTTTTACAGCATTTATTGAAAAATCTTATAAAAGAAATGTTTATAGTTAAATTCCAGAATTTTTCACTTAATTGATTTCCATGCAATTACACTGTATTTCTATACTAAAGGTAAGAGCTTTCCTTATATATCAATCACTAATTAGTTATGGAAAAAAATCAATTAAATATTATCGAAAAATTTGTATAGATCAATGTCTTTGGGAATATTAAGCTTTTTGCGTAATCTATATTTTTTCTGTTGGACTGATTTATGTTGTACACAAGTAAAATCAGCAATCTCTTTTGATGAAAATCTTAATTTCAGCATTATACAAAATGCAATTTCTGATTCTTCTATTGTAGGATATTTTTTAGTTAAATTATTAATAAATAGTGGGTCTATTTCTTTGTACTTAACTACATAAATAGGATTGTTCTTTTTAATTAAATTGATAACCTCATCAAGCTTTTCTCTATAATTCATATTCCTTATTACTTCAACTGTCTGTTCATTTGTTAAATGAACGGGAATATAATCAGGCTTACTTTTGAAATTTGATATAAAGAAAGAAAATCCAAAAAATGACATACAAAGTAGCCCCAATATTAGTATACTATACTTAAGTTTTTTTTCTTTCTTTGTAATATTGTTAATTTCATAGATAAAATCATAAGTAGTATTATTTAGTTTTTTATTATGCTCAATAGTGCTTAAATTTACTTTTTCTAATTCATTTTTATAAAACACTTCATCTTTTTTTTGTCCTGCCATTTTATAAATTTGAATCAATCCTTCATATGGTCTATACAGATCTAGAGTAAAGAACTTACTTTTACCTGAATAATAATCCTTGATCGATTGCTTAAAAAAAATTTCAGAATTATTATAATCATTCGTGAGATAGAAAAAATAGCCTTTTTCACAGTTAAGAAGAAATGTAAAGTATATATTTTTATTTCTAGCAACTAAATTTGATGTGTTGTTAATATAAACTCTAGCAGAGTCATAATCGTTATTTTCTATATGGTTCATTGCTGACATAAAGTTTGCCAAAAAATTATTTTCCACCTTTAAAGATTTATTTAAAAATTTAAAGGTTTTTTGCAAACTCCCCCCTCTGGTGTAATTAAATAATAAATTAAGCAAAGTCATAGCTTTTCCTCCCCAATATCGCCTTTTATCTGCTAATCTATAATACTTTTTATTAAATAGAATGACTTGATCAAATTGAGTATTAAAAATTAAATTTTCATTTTGAAAAAATAATTTATCGTCAAAATTACTTTTAAAATTACTTTTTGACTCATTACATGAGGTAAAGAAAAAACAAATTATGAGATATCGTAAAACAAAATTTAACAAATTTTTCATATTATGTTATTTTAAATAAATTTGCATTATATAGCAACAAAAATAAATTAATTTAATGTTCTACAAATGCACAAATAGGCCATGTAGTATATAAGTATGTAGAATCTTAAGTAATAATTGCGATTATTAAAATAGATGACAGCCACCTGTTTTGAGCATAGTTCTATATGATCTTTTCGTTTCTGTCCAAATAGTCCTTAGCTATTAATTTCATGTCTCCCAAAAGTAGTTTACGTCATATGATAAATATTATCATATAGATCAATATAAAAGCCCTTTTAAGAAAGGGCTTTTAAAACTATTTAGTTATTTACGAATTTCTTCGATTCTTTTTTATCAGAGTAAGTGATAATATATACTCCTTTTGGTAATGCTTGATTGATTTGAACTTCACTTGTTTTAGAAGTCCCTTTTTGCAATACCCTACCACTCATGTCAAAAATCTGGTAATCTCCAAATACAGCATTTTTCCCTCCGATTAATTGAAGTTTATTATCTGCTTTTGTATACGATTCTGGTCTCAAAACTTTCTTTTACCTCAGATGTTCCCAGATTACTTACAATTCTTACTGCATAATCTTCCATTTGCCCATACTGTAATTGGGCACAAGCTGTAAAATCAGGAAGGTTTGTAGAAGAATCCTTTACTTATGCTGGGACTGCGGTAATGGGGTCTACTATAACGGAAAGTCATTTAAATGATTTCGCATACGATAGATTATATGACGGAACTGGGACTCCTATCGACGGTACCCACCCTACAGATTATGGTCCGGAGCCGGTTGTTTCTGAATATTATAAAAGCGTTGCATCTAGCTTTAGATATTATGGAGATTTGATGGCTAATTTTAATTATGACCTTAATGATGATCTGAACTTGAAATTTAATGTTGGGCATAATATTCAGGATACTTCTTCTTCAATAACTTCTGTTGGTGGTAAGAATTTGCAGGTACCAGGTTGGTATCATATTAATAATGTACTACAGCCGGATAAATTTTATAACCTTGATAATAGTAAGAACCAGCAAAGATCTTATGCTTGGTTTGCTAACTTGGATTTGGGCTACAAAGATTTCTTATATTTCAACTCTACTTTCAGATATGAGAAAAACTCTGTTTTAAGTCAAAATCCGGTAGGTCCAAATAAAGAGAAATTGGACTTTAGTAATAAAGGTTACCCATACTATTCTTTCGGTGCATCATTCATTCCTACTAAGGCGTTTGCCTCCATTAAAGGAAAGGTGTTGAATTATGCTAAAGTGAGTTTGTCTTATAGTAAAGTGGGTAACGCGGGAACTGTGCCTGTTTATGGATTGGATCGTGTTGGGGTTTTCCCGACTGGATATCCTTTTAATAGTTTATCATCTTATCTACCAGCTACAACTTTATATAATCAAGGTATTCAGCCTGAATTCCTTAAATCTAAAGAGGCGTCATTGTCCTTAGGATTATTTAATGATCGTATTACCTTTGATGGCTCCGTATATAGAAATGATACAGATAACTTGATTACAACGATTACTACCTCTCTAGCTTCTGGTATTGTAGCATTCCAAGATAATATTGGGAATAGCAGAAACCAGGGGTTGGAATTGGATTTAGGATTTACGCCATTCAAAACGAAAGATTTTGAATGGAAAGTAAGAGGATCTTATACTACTTATGAAACTAAGATCTTAGGATTGGCTGATGGTGCTGATGAAGTAGCATTATCAACCTATGGAACGCCTGGTGTGGGTATTTTTGCTGTTAAAGGAGAAAATTTTCCGGTAATTAAGGGAACTAAATATCAAAGAGATCCCAATGGAAATATTATAGTAAATGCAAAAGGTACTCCTTTGGCGACTTCTACTTTTGAAGTATTAGGTAAAGTAAATCCGGATTATATTTTAGGATTCAGTACTTCATTCAAATTCAAAGGAATAACCTTGAGTGCGGTGGCTGATTATAGAACTGGGAATAGCTTTGTTGCTTTCAATAAGTCGTTATTAGGAAGTATGGGTTCATCGGAGAAAACTGCTGATTTTGACAGATCAAAAGGGTATGTGGTTCCGAATTCTGTTCAGTTAGTGAATGGGCAGTATGTTCCTAACATAACGCCAGTAGGTAGTGATCCTTCATATACTGGTGTAAATGCGTATTTCACTGGGCCATACAAGTCTGTTGGGGAAGAATTTGTTGTTGATGGGACGGCATTAAAAGTAAGAGAAATTGCCTTAAGTTATGACCTGCCAAAATCAATCTTAAGCAACACATTTGTTAATTCGCTATCAATTGGTGTTTATGCAAGAAATCCTTTCTTCATTTATGCTAAGGATAACAGAAATTATTCAGATCCTGAAACGGCTTCAACTTCTGGAAATGCTGCTGGTATTGCTCTTAATGGACAGTATCCTAGTATAAGAAATTTTGGTTTTAACCTAAATGTAACTTTTTAATTTTTGAATAACATGAAGAATAATAAATTTTTAACAATACTTTTAGTTGCAGCATTAGGTCTTGCAGCAACCTCTTGTTCCAATGATTATTTGGATGTCAATGACAATCCGAATGCAATTCAAGCGGAAGATATTACTCCAGAACTTATGCTTCCGGGTGCTATTAGTACTGCTTATAGAACCCAAGCTGGTACAATGATGCAGTTTGGTAATTTAATGATGAACAGCTGGGCTGGAAATGCTTATACTTTCACCAGTCCTTTTCAGAGAGAATTTAATCTTAATAGTGTAGATAATACTTTTTATACTGGAATCTGGGAGTTGTATCCCAAGATTGCTAATTTCGACCAGATGGAAAAATTTGCAAATCCTGATCATAAACAAGATAATTATATTGCTGTTGCTAAAATTATGAAGGCATACTATATGCAATATATCGTAGATTTGTATGGAGATGCTCCTTATAGTGAGGCTTTCAAAGGACAGGTAAATACCTCGCCAGTGTATGATAATGATGTAGATATCTACAAAAGCTTAATTTCTAAACTAGAAGAAGCTAATGCTCTGCTGGATGCGGCGCATCCAGATGCTTTGCCAATAACTACTCCTGATATAGTTTTTAAAGGAGATATGGATAAATGGAAAGGATTTTCTAATACAGTAATGCTGAGGCTTTTGATTAGGATGTCTAAAGTTACAGGAGATTTGCAGACATACAGAAATCAAAAACTACAAGCGCTTTCTGCTAGGACTTCTAATGGAGCGGATGGTTCATTTATTGAAGAGGAAGTAACTGTTAATCCCGGATACTCTTCTGGAAATGATGATCAAATGAATCCTTATGTTCTTACATGGGCTAGGACTTCGGCAAATACATCAGTACAGAACTATAATTTTATAGTGGTCTCCGAGCATATGGCAAATGCATTAGAAGGAAATGTTATTTTGAATAGCAGTGATTATGCAAAGTTTACGGGGCTTAAAGATCCTAGAAGAAGTAGATTGTTTACGAATGTAAATTCTGTTGACGCAAATGGAAATCCTTTTGTTGGTTTAAAAGGGATTAGACAAGGGAATATACCTGGGCAACCGGGTGTGCCAGTTAATAATGTTAATACTTCTAATATGGGAATAGGTAACTTTACTTCTAATATTTATAATCCTGTCAATACGAATGCATGGCTTAGCATAATTGGTGATAATAATACAAGAGGAGGTTCTCTTTTTTCTATAGCAGAAAGTGATTTATTGCAGGCTGAAGCAGCTCTTCGTTGGCCTGCTATGTTTAGTGCAATAGATGGCCAAGCTAAGTTTACGAATGCAATAAATGCGAATGCAGCTTGGTTAGGTGTGAATACTGCACAAATGGCAATTTATTTAACAGGTGGTCCTGGTATTACTGGTATTAATGCTAGGCCTGGACTAGGGTGGATTGGTAGTGATGCTCAGAAATTGGAGGCTATTATGACGCAAAAATGGATTGCTTTAACGAATATTAATCCTACTGAAATGTTTATAGAATACAACAGAACGGGATACCCATACACGCCTATGGCTACTACAGCTCAGTATCCTAATAAGCCTTATAGATTAGTATATCCGTTTTCCGAATATGCAGCAAATTCTGCTCATGTTCCTAATATTAGTAGTGCTCAGGTTTTTGTTAAAAATCAATACACGCCTTTCTGGAATCAAAATTGATTTCGGAACATATTTTAATATATTTAACCGCCTTTTGGCGGTTTTTGTTATTTATTACAATAATCTTTATAAGATTATAAATCTAGAACTACTTTCCCTGTTAGATGTAAAAATTTATTTAATAGGATAAGTAATATATGACTTATTTTTCCAGCTGAGCCTTATCAATAGTTTTTATTCTCGTAAAAAAATTATATACGCAGCCACTTTGTTGGTTCTTCCATAGTACTGTTAGCGGTTCTTGCAATCTCACCCAACCCGGCTGGGGATGCTGTAGTATTTATCAAGCCAGGGAATACGGGCAGTACGCGAACACCTTTTGGTGTGACCTAAATAGATAAGCTTTTTACTCTAATGTTTCAATCACATTTCAAAACAACTCCTACCTATCATAAGTATTTAAGGAAATTCAAGATTTTGGTTTATATAAAAGTATGCTCCATCCTATCATCCGGGTTACAAAAACACTATTACTTTTTTAAACTTCAAAATTATCTATTAATACTTTTAAAATTCGATCAATATTAGCAAGAAATTGTTTTGAAGATAATCCCATCAAGCTCACATAACTGGATTATTAATTTCTAAAATTCTTTCCAAATCTTGCACCAAATGTTTCGATATTTCTTCGGTTACGGGTACAAGACCGGAAAGAGATGATAATTCACTTCTTTCCGGTTTTTTTTTCGCACCTAAATTGTTTATCTGATATATATAAGATAGCAAAACATTGGGTCGGGTGGTTCGAAATGATTTTTTTGAAAATTGCAATTTTTCAGGAAATATCGAACCAATTATTTTACGTTTTACCTTGATATCCTCATCGGTTAGGCTTTCGCAAGGTCTACTAGGTTCGATAATGCTTGGTCTAGTAGTTTTAAAATCTATTTTCTTATTATCTTTTCCTTTAGTTAATTTAGCTTCGAACTTTTCAATTTGCCTTTTACAGTCGGTCTTAATTTCAAGATAATTTCATCATCAATTACCTCCTGCATCAGTTTATTTCTTGCCTGTTTCAATCTGCTGTTTAAACGATCTATCTCTAATAGAATTGCTTTCCTTTCTTTTTGGGGATTATTGATTAATTTTTCGAAATTTCGCATCGTCAGAAAGCTTAGAATATCATTCGCATCTTCAATGCTTAATTCAACTCCCTCCTCTTCTTTAAAAATTTTGATAATCTCCTCAACGGTTATGTTACTAATTTCACTTTCTTCTCCATATCAATGCTTTTTAATAAAAGTATTGGACAAGTGTTCTGAAAGTAAACCCAGACACTTATGTGATGTATTTGGCTTTTAAATATAAATGTGTGACGCTTAAAAACACGTAAATCCAGCGGAACACTTAATATCCACCATCAGGCAGCAAAAATTTTTTATTTGCAAAAAATGTGATTACCTTTAAATTTATTTTTAAGTGCAACAAGAGAAAATTGATGCAAAGAAATTCATCGTTCTTAGATTCACCTAAGGATACAAATAAAATCAACAATGTTAACTTAAACATTATTTCATATACAAAAACAGGTTATTGACTGTTATTAGACTTAACATTTTCCATAATAAAGCCGGTAAAAAGGCAGCTAGGGTATTGTTGTCAGCCATCTGCTAATCCACCAAAGACTACGGCATAAACGGTTTCCTTCCCGAAGGTACCCTCCAATTATTCCGTTTCCTTTTGGTTTTTATTCTTTGTCAACACTTCATATCTGCTTTATTTTTTCCGGTTTTTCTTTTGAAAAAATATTCAGCGAAGCCTGAAAGGCTTTTAAGGAATAAGCTGGAGAAGGGATGAGAAACAAAGCTAAAATATAACAGGTACGGGAAACTCAAGTCTCTGCCGTACAAGAGCAATCACATGGATTTTAATATTGTCAATGAAATAAAGTTAATCTACTCACGAAAAGGAAATTCTGAGAAATTAATAAGCTGTTCACGTGCTGCCGTTGAGGTATTTCGTCAATACTTTGACTCTGATGAAATAGATTATAGAGAATCGTTTTTTGCATTGTATCTAAATCAGGCAAACAAAGTTTAGGTATCAAGAAAATATCTGAATCCGGTAAGTTGATTTAAGAATTATTATGCAAGCAGCCCTATTGTGCAGTGCAACTGCCATTATAGTAGCACATTAATCACCCATCAGGAATTTAAAACCCTCAGCGGAAGACTTAAAAATTACTCTGAGCATAAAAAGTGCATCAGAATTTTAAATATTAAATTATTAGATCACTGTATTCTAACTTCAACAGATTATATGTCGTTTGCCGATGAAGGATATCTTTGAATAAGCTTTTACAATTACTAGAGTAAGCGACAATCCTTCATTGTCGCTTATTAAAATTTGGCGAAAAGACAATTCCTTCCTTTGGTCAGAAAAGTCTTTTCGCGCATCGTAAGGAGTAACCCTATTGAAAAATTAGCTTAGATCAAGCTATTGTTTAATAAGAGGTGATTTCAGGAAAATATATATTGAACGGATTATTAAAGTCAATTTTTCACGATTCTACAAATTATGATACGGCTAAAAAGCTTCAATATCTCATTTCTAATAGACATTGTATTCTTCTGTAATTTTCTTCCGGGTTTTTATTTGCAATAAGCTTTCAATCTTTTAGATTCTGTCAGCTATTTTCTATTCAATCCAATATTCATTCTTTAGCGTGAAAATTTTTAATAATACCAAAGGTTTTCTTTCTGAAATTGTGGATCTCAAAATAGAATTTAACGGATTTAAAATTAATAGACGTTTTCCAATGCTTTTAAATTTTTATACTTTTACCTCATATTGTTTAAAAGTTGTTATACTTATATTATTCAGCATTAAATTGTATCTGCGTTTATTTTCATAGCTCGTTAAAATGACGTAAGTATTTTTTACACAGGTTAATGAAACCAACCTAATATTATTACACAGCTTAAAAGCCTTGCAGACCGTATTAGAAAAATTGTTGGAAGGCACAACCTGACCAAAGTATTTTCAGCCTCTCTTTTATTGAATTCTATAGTGACCAATGATCAATATATGGGGTGATATAATAAAGACATTTTGTGAAGAAAAAGCTTAATTAGTTTATTTGTTTAAAAATTCTACACATAAGAGGCTACTTCAAATTGAGATACCTCTTTTATTCATATATATCCTAAAATTACATTTAATTATTTTCCACTGAAAACTCCACAAAAGGACTATCTCCCGTAGATATTTTACCTGTCAATTTAATATTATCCTTTACTTTACTAAGACTTGGGCGGGTACTATTGGTTTCCAGATCATTTTTTGTTATTTCATTAAATCCGACAAGGACATTATTTGTGAAAGCATAAGACCAGGGAACATAAGTTCCAAAACTTAGCTTTACACTCCCTAAAACATAAGTGAGCTGATTAAAAACACCGGTTGCCTCTCCTGTATCGTGTGTAGCTAAAATCACTCCATATTTACCAGAAGAGATCTTTGAAGGAGGAGAACTAAAAAATGTACTGTTATACCATTGTGTTTTGTTATAAAAAACAAGATCTCTGTTTGAATTGTTATGAATGATTATTTTTGCTGACTGACCAGTTCCATAAGCAGCTTTTAAACCATTAATTTTATCAACAGCTTCGTTATAGGTATTAACAACATATGCCTCTGGTTTGTGGATACTTTTTGTAAATGAAAGTGTAGACTGTATTCCATAGTGATCTGAACATGGAATGATTGAATTAAAATAGGAGGACTGATAATTACAGTCGCTTATAACCTGAGATGAAACAGTATTAAGTCCTTCAGAGACTAAAACATAGTCCAGTCTTTCCTGGGTAGGGCCATTTGATGCAACAGGATAAAAATAATCGGCAAGTTTATTTAACGTGTTATCGTATGTAAATCCGCTTATAGAGTTAGATTCCCTGAAAGAATCTTTATAATTAGCGAAAAGTGACTTCATATCGGTATATTCCAGTAATCTGTCTCCTATTACATTTAAATCCCCTGTTATAATAGAAGGTATTCCTTCCAGATCATTCATATTTGATTTAATCTGTTCAAATTGTTTTTTTCTAATGGAGATATGACCTGAATCCTGAGCATGAGTAAAAAAAGAATAAAAATCTCCATTTGGGGTAGAAAATCTTGTTTTATGGAATCCTTTAGAAACAAGTCCAAGATCCCCTGCCGAATCATTATAAGCATTAAAACTACTTTCCTGGATGGGAAATTTAGATAAAATAAGCAATCCGTCTCCTGGATTAATAACTGTAGTATTGGAATGCATGGAATAAGGATATATATCTTTAAGACTTTCAACAAACTCATTCTTTGTGTCATCCCTCCAAATCTCTGAAAGATAAAGGACATCATTAGCAGATGAATTTGATCTTATAAACTGAATAATTTTCTCTTGTCGCACTGCGTCTTCCAAAGTAGTAAAAGGAACAAAAAGGTGAAGGTTATATGCCATCACTGTAATTTCATTATTTCCTTTTCTTAAAGCAGAAACATTAGTTTCCTCATTGATTTCACTCATTTCTAAGTTTTCTGTCTGACAGCTGGTAACAAATAATACAATTAACAGGTAAATGAAATTTAAATTTTGTTTCATCATTTTTCAATATGGGTTTTAAGGTGTTTTTTAGTCAATCCCTTCTTAAACAACAGAAGAAGAAATCTGAATACGATCTCTAAAATCAACATAGTTTTTCAATACAAAAAAAGAGAATATATACAGATAAAACATTAATTTAATATTAATAAAGCAAGCGTTTATATTAAATATTTTTCATTTTATACAAAAGATGAAACAGTTTTTGGAATAATATTTAAAGCTGGCTTGTCAATTTAATAGTAAATTTATATCTATAGATTACGGAGAAGTTTAAACTTTATAAAAGTTGTTGAAATCATATACAAAAAAAGAGTCAGTTTGAAAGGAAAACATCAGCAACATCGTTAGTACAACTGATGCACAAGACCCATAAGATTATACTCATGCTTCCGATATATTAATTTTCCTCCATCTAAAACCTAAGGATGTGAAGCCAGTTGGCTGGGATGAAAAACCTTTGTAAAAATCCCTAAAATTGAAACTTTTCAAAACCCCAATCAGATGGTAAGTAGGCTAAAGTTAAACATAAAATCAAAAGCTATATAGAAATATAAAGCTTTTTAAAATTCTATGGGGGGCTACCCAAAATAAATCTTTTATGTAATTTGTTATTACTGTAAATCTTACGCATTGCGAGTGAGGACTGATTTATGGAAATCACAGATAATAAAGCACTTACAAAAAGGAGATACTATCTTAAATGAATTTTCCAGATTGGAGTTCAGTATGCTTGAATGTATGGAAATAATTTCCATTACTACCCAGATCAATATTTATTCTGTAAAGGGAAACTGGCAACTTGGCAATATCATACAGGGTAAAGTGATGGCAATGGTATTTTCTATGGTATCAGAGATTTGATTTTCAAAAGAACAAAAAGAAGCTTTGCAGACAAAGAAAGCTAGTGGGATAAAATTGAGAAGACCTAAGGGACCAGGAAAAAGTAAGCTAGACGCCCACAAACTGGAAATAGAGGCTTTACTTAAAAATGGTTCTACCAAAAGGTTTATCGCAAAACGCTATAACTCAACTCTGGTGAACCTTCATAACCGGATAAAGAAAAAATAAAATACAGGATCTATAATCCTATTTATTAATTCATCTGTCAAAAATAAACTACCTCGAGGTATTCTCTTCGAATAAATATTATTATTAACCTTGTACTTTACTTTCGTAAGTTACCCGCAAGTATTAGTTACATAAAAAGCCCGGCTTTTAACCGAGCTTCACTATCATAGAATCAAAGAGTTATTTCTTAATAAATTTCAATCTTGAAACAGTTCCTTTATCTTCAATTGTAATAATATATCACCTGTAATTAAATAGAATGCAATTCCAGCACCGAATATCACTATTTTCTCCTTTAAAAGAAAGAAAAGGAAAAATAACATCTGTTTTTTATATTTGTTTTTTTATGTTAAATAATTAATGTACATTATATGGCCTACCTTTTTATCAAAGCTAACTATGGTTTATGAAATGAGCAGAAGAATGGTAAATAAACAAGCTGGTAAATTGTAGCTTATTATCAATAGTTGGAAAAAATAAGAAAAGTAAAATTTAATTTTAGTAACAGTGCAGACCTTATCAATCTTGCGGATTATTAAGTTAGAAAAAGGACGGATAAAAGATACGCTGGAAATTTATTTGCTGAATATTAATTAAATCAGGATTTGGTCTCATTTATTAAAATATAAATCAAAAATTGAAACTTAATAAAGGTTGTTATTAACATTGAGAGAATGGAAATTGTATCATAATTAATAACGTATTGACATTCAAATTTATAATCCTTTTTCAATCACAAAAACTATTATTGCACTACTAAACATAAAAAAGACTTTGCCATTTTTGCAAAGTCTTTTCTCTAAAGAGATAATTAAACAGATAATATATATTTTTTAATTCAATATTAATCTATTGCCAATTTTAAATTTCTATTTTATAATTCATAAATAAGTAAGTATTTATATTTACTAGTATGTAATGGGTTTAAATATCATTGCTACTCCAGATGAAGATTCTCTTACAGTGCTGCCACCTTGGCCTGATCTACCATCACCTGCAGTATACAAGTTTACTCCTACCGTATCATTATCAGTAGGCTTTTTAACTGCTATTGTGGACCTTAAAATACAAGCATTCACTGAAACATATTCCATACCAGAAAATTGAGTTTGTGATTTGTCAAATAAAGTCCAAGTTGGTATAAATTCTGGTGTAAAGTTGTTTGCTAAACGTGATCCATAAGAATTGTCGTAATAATTCCAGCCTTTCATAAATAAATCACTTTTGGTGATTGCTAATGAATAAGCATATCCATTACTAGCTGAAAAAGAGCTTCCAACCATATTACCTGAATATACAAATGGAAATAACCCTCCTGAATTTTGATTTACAGTACAATAAGAAAAGTCAATAACTTTATGTTGATCTGCAATAGTAGAAGTGTTTGTATAATTAGTGCCTGGATACAGTAATGAATTCAGAAGTATAGGAGAAGTTGTGTAAGATGTTGTATTAGCAGTCGAGTAAGGATCATTCAGCCCCATTGTAATACCAGTACCAAATAATCTACCATCATTAAGAAGCAAATAGGAATTTCCAACTCCTACAATGAATTTTTTTATTGTAGCACCCCCAAGTATATTTTCTGATGTATCATAAGTTCGTGTAACATTGGTGGGATTTCGAGTATATTGCCCATCAGTTGAGGTACTAGAAACAGTGTTTCCAAAGTTGCCATCATCAGAGCCTGTGTTTGGTTTGTAAGAAATTAAGCCACTAGTTAAAACTCTTCCCCATACAAAGAGTTTATTGGTAGATGATACTGCTGATATACATTCACCTTCACTGGTATTAAAATTGATATCTATAATGAATTTATCTGCATTTGTTGTGTTATCGTTGGTTCTAAAAATTATTTTTTTGAAAGTTGTTTGGTAAGAGTTTTGAGCAATTCCATTTCCATTTGTACCATAATAATTATATCCTGCCATAAAAACATTTCCTTGGTTTGATAATAATGCAACATTTGCACCTCCTGCTGCTACTTTTATTATTTTTTCTCCTGGTTGCAATCCTTCAATAGAGTTAGTTACATTTGTATAATCCTTTAAAGTTTGTCCTGAAGGTCTTCCTAATTGTCCGTATGGATTAGCTCCAACTGCATAAACTGTACCATCTTCGGTGACTCCAACTGAATAAAGGTAGCTATCAGAAACTACAGTATATCCACCCAAAGCATGACTTACAAATTTCAAAGTTGTCACAAAAGTTGGATTAACCCCGGAACCCACCCGGTCGGTAAGAGGAGGATAATCGATGTTATTATTTCCTGCTCCATAGAGATTTGATGAAACAGAGTTAACATACGCTAAGCCAGTTGCAGATGCTGTAAACATTGGATAGCCTTTCGAGTCTCTTTTTACTCGTATAGGCGTTTTTCCAGTTTCTAAGAGAGTATTAAGATCATCGTTAATAATTGGTAAATTATCTTTACTAACTATACATTGAGACCAAGCAGATGGTGTTTTGATCTTCATACACTTTTCCACATTGTCCCAAACGATTGTTCCTTCTAACACAGGTGATCCTTTGGGAGTTTTCATACTAGCAGTATTTGCTGTTTCAGGAAGAACAAGCCCCATATCCTTTGTTCCGGCTCCTCTGATATCAAGAGCTCCCTTTGGATCAGTATTACCAATTCCTACTTGAGAGAATAAAGTCTGTGATATCACTAGACAAAATAAAATCTTTTTCATGTTTGCAAATTTTAGTTGTTTTTCATTTATTTAATTAAAGTAAAATGCTTGTGTCGTTATAAAACGTTTTAATTTTTATGATATTAATTCAGCTTTATCAAATTCATTTACGATTTAGCTTGAATTAATATGTTTATATTTTGTTCAGCTGCTAAAGGAGCAGATATTAAATGGGTGTATATACACGAAAAAAATAAAGACACCCAAAATCATTTATATTTTTATTTGTGACATCATTGCCTGAACATTCTAAAAATTTACAAATCCTTACCTCCTCAACTTCTAGTTCTAAAACCGTGAGATTAATTAATGAACCTAATGAATATCCTTTTAGTTAATTTGTATAAATCACTGCTAATTACCATAAGTGTACGTATAAAATCCAAAAAATATATCAAGATAAGCAACAATTATATGTAATACTGTAGCAAATTTAATATACCAAAGCAATACTTTAAGATATGTTCAAGCTACTTACATCATACACGTACAATATCTATATGTTACTTACATACTACATACGTATTTAGTGATGATTTTAACACGGATATTTGGAAATCCAAAAAATGTATCAAGATAAGCAACAATTATATATAATACTGTAGCAAATTTAATATACCAAAGCAATACTTTAAGATATGTTCAAGCTACTTACATCATACACGTACAATATCTATATGTTACTTACATACTACATACGTATTTAGTGATGATTTTAACACAGATATTTGGAAATCTCATTAAATGCCCAGATAATATTTTAGAGATTCTAGTTCTTTTATTGCAATCTACTTTTTACCTTCTTCATGGCTTCTGTTAACATATCTAAGGAGCTATTCCCATCAATCGTCTCTCCTTTTTTGCTCTTCGAATTCCACGGAAGATAATTCAATAACCTTCTATCATTTCACCTTTCAGAAGTTGATAAATAAATTGCCAACATCAACTTTTTTCAGGAATAGACGATCTCAGTTTTTAGATCACCCTCAGAGTACTGGTTATATTCTTTTAAATTTTAAGAATTCCAAAACACAATTTATTTCGTAAAATTTGAGCACTAATAAGAAAATTCTTTCCAAATCTTGCACCAAATGTTTCGATATTTCTTCGGTTACGGGTGCAATTGAAAGGGTTAATTAATTATTAACCATTTTTCTTTTGATGGCATTTATCAATTTCCATTTTTTTAAATTAGCTAATTGACGAATAGAAGCCACAACTTAAAAAGTGTAGCTTAAAATGATATAACAAATTTATCTATTGTTTTATAAGCGTAAATTCACCTCTTGGTAATGAAAATTCTTTTGGAGCAGGCATTGCAGGATTGGAAACAACTGAATTAATATTAGATATTTTTACTTTTAGAACCTGCTGACCATTTACTATTATCTTTCTTAAAAAAAGTCTTGCCGATCTCTGGGAAAAAGTATCCATAATACCTAAATCTAGTCTTATTTCATTAGGATTACATTGTGGGCATGGCCACAAACGGGTATTGTTATTAGTAATAATGTGATTACCTGCTATTGAGTGTTTTCTCTGATTATTATATACCGTATCAAGCTGAGATAATGTATTTATTTTTTCGGTCCCATTTTCAATGTATTGATATTCACCAATTATCAAATCCTCATAATATCTCCCATTAAATTGCATTAGTTTCTTTACTAAAGTAATTTTAAAATTATTATTTCCATTAGTATATAAATATGTTCCGGTAAATGAATCCAAAAGATTATTTGTGTCTTTTCTATAAAATCCATCGGGTTGATTTAGATAATCATCCTGAATATCTATTGTTGATGTTTGTGATTTTAATAACGATATCAATATTATTGTTATTAATGATAAGGTTTTTCTCATATTTATTTTTAATTACAGTTAGCTGGTTTTACAATTGCATTGGGAGAATCAGAATCTATTGATAATTTACTCCATCCTGTTAAATCTTCATTAGCTTTGTATAAACCAATATTAGTACCAAAGTTAAGCCTTAAAAATGCACGTTCATAATTTTTTGCCCCTTCTTCTTCCCCTTCGTAAAATTCTATGTATTTATCCTCCATCACTTTTTTCAATTCCTCTATACTACATCCAATATTTTCAGGGCTGTTCCAGATTTCCTCTACCATTTTTCCCGTATTCTCAAAAACAAGTGCATAAGTTTGCTTAACTCCGAAGTCATCTTCACAGACCAAAATAAAAGAAGATTGTCCAGTATTATGTACAGCTCCATATATTTCTAAACTATATAAACTCAAAATATCATCATATGAAAACATAGGGTAAGTAGTTTTAGGGTGTGTATGTACTGCACTAAAATAATTATCATTAACCTTTACTTTAAGTGTATTATCTCCAGTTGGAGCTGCTATTTGGGTTGTTATATGACCTCCAGAATCTCTTTTTAGAAAAATCCCTGCTTCTCCTATACTACTATTAATATAGGAATACATTCCATTTACAATTAATGGTTTTAAGTTTGCTTTTGTAGGATCTAACAATGGGCTTAATTTCTCACATGGTGTTGGTGGAGTTCCCACATTGGGATTGGTAGGAATACCATAACAACTTCCGTCTCCAATATCAGTATTGGGGCTTTGTGGTCCAGTTGGTATTTGTGGATCAGGACAAATCCAATCACCATCCCAGGTACCATCTCCACCCGAGCCATCACCTCCGGGACCATATCCGCCACCCGGGCCAGATCCACCGCCACCCCCACTTCCATCATCATAGCTGGTACATACATATAAAAAAACAGTGATTAACTGTGATTTTACATCAGCTGTGCAAGACCCTTGCTCACCATTATGGTGAACCCCCTCACTACACCAAGTATAGGCATCTGCTGTCACATAACCGCAACTTTGCGAAGTTTTTCCTAGAATATCATTTATGGCTCCTATACCAAGTGGTGTTACCGTAGTTTTCCCTTTAGTATTTACATGACCTCCGTAAAGCAGCATTTTCTTTTCTTGTGGACTAAGATTATAAGAAATAAGTAATTTTCTATATGTACCATCAGTCAAGGGAGTAAAAACCAAATTTTCAATAGGTGCATTTTCAGGTGCACTATCCCTTATAATTCTGAAAGTATAGGTATGATAATTAGGGCCATTCTCCATGTAAACAATATCATTTGTATCTAAAACAAAATTATCATAATTGACTGTTTTACCATTAAAAGAAACATTCAATTTCTTTAACAAATTCTCTGCTTGTTGCAGTTCTGCTGTTAATTTTATTTTGTGCTTACTTTGATTGAGTGATACTCTTTTTGAAGTAAGTTTAAATTGACTGCTGTTATTGTGGGTCTCTTGCTGATCAGGAAGCAGATCATTCCTGCAAGAATACAGGATGACGAGAAGAGTTGCTAAAAAAAGCAATCTCGAAATAAGACTTTTTTTCATGTTTAATGTTATAAAATTAATTCTCTAAAAGATATTATCAAATTTTCTTTGGCTTTTATTTTGCGAGCAGGGTAAATAAAATATGGAATTTTATATCCATATTTTTCCACATTTTGATAATCGCTGTATTTAGCCTACTCGTACAGGTGTTTTCATAATTTCGATTAACTGTATTTAGCTTTATCAACGTCAAATTTAAACCGTATAAGCGACAAGTCATGTCGTATTAAAAAGATGTATTTACGTTTTCGGATTAAAATTATTATAAATACGAAAGACACGAGGCAAAGATTATTACTATTTAGATGACTCCCATTCAAAAACTCTTTCAACCCCCGTACGTACGGTAACAATTTTTCCCGTGCTACCATTAACCTTAGCATTTTGTAAAAAGTTAGTAGCAGCATCTTTTAATTTTACGTAATCATGCATTTGGGCTTTTGTATAACTTGGAAATTCAGGAGTATAATCTACTTTTGAAGTATCATTAAGGTCAACCTTTATTGCTTTCCATAAGTCATAATCTTTACCATCTACTCTGACATCAAGAATTGCACCTGGCAAACCATAAAACTTAAACGGGCCGACTGAATATGGTATTTCTTTAGCGAAATAAGCTGTTATAGGTGAACCCCGGAAAATTGCCTTAGCTTTTGTACATTCGTAACCGAGTATTTTTTTTGTAGTTTCTCCATCTATTTTCCAATCGATCTGAGGAACCTTATCGTACACGAAGAAATCTCCGTCATTGTCTAAGTGTGAGGTATAAAAAAAATCCTTGAAGATTGAGAAATGTTTGAGATAAAATAAATGTCATAACCCTTTTTTCTGGTTTCATAACTAGGATTAGTCCATATTATGTTACCGTCTTGCTTAGAAATAACTCTTTCGCCATCAGTATAAAGGTCTTCGTAAACGTTTGCAATCGGTGATCTTACATTGAGGTATTGAATATGAATTTGTTTTTGTGCAAAAATGCTTTCAGAAAAGAGTATATAAAATACTAACAGAAATTTATTCATAAAACTTGACATTTCAGGATTTAAGGATTGATTTTAGCCTAGATTGCACTAACAAGCCCGGCAACTCTAATGGTTACTATAAAATTAGTTTTTTCATTATTGTTTTAAATTTAGTTATTAATTTTTTTTGATTTAATCATACAAGTTTACAAAATACTTTTTATTCACCGTTACGGGAATCTGTAATATTCAACACATTTTCTTTGTACAAATAATAATTAAAACTGATCAATGAAAAACTGTCTTTCTTTTCTAAAAGCTGAATACCGGGTTAAAATCAGCTTTTAATGCAAAAGGTCTAACTCTATAATATTATTGTCTTTCTTTACCCTTTCTTTTGCTAATTGGTCAACTTCCCGCACGATTTCGGCGCCGGTCCGGAAATTTCCGCTGCTGTCCGTCTGATCGGGTATTTTACCCTGAATATAAAGCTGTTTTGTACTGCTCGCAGGATCTCTTCTGTATTCCCTGAACACTTCCTTAAACTTCTGCCGATTTAATACGGTCTCCTTAGCTTTAGAATTTAGTTCAGGGTATGCGGTTTCACCTTTTATGTTCTTTATGCCTACCAACTCATAGGAGTGGTTTTTGCCGGTATCTTCAATCTTTATAATGAGGCCGGGAAGACCATGAAATTTATATGGTCCGTCTTGAATCGGAATATCTGTGGTAAACCAGGCTATCCATTTCCTGCCTGCAAAATCCGTTTCGGCCTTTTGTACATGATATTCTCCGATCTTTTCTTTATCAGATTGAATCTCCCAAACGAATTGCCGCTCATCTTCAATTCTTATTCTATCCAGACCGTAACCCCTTGTTAAAAAGAACGTTTTATCATCTTTTTTTTCAATGCGGTATAAAATATCTATATTCGGTATATAAAACCTCCCCTTTTTCGCCTCTGCAATTGACGTAGAATCTTCAGCATAGGTTTTAGAGCTATAAAACAAGGACTTTTTATTGAAAACATCTAAGAACATAAGCTCTTTAATAACATTTTGCTTATTTGCTGAATCCGGGAGAAACTTATACTCATAAATAAACCGTTTATTTTGAGCCGTAAGTATTTGAGTAAGGAGGATAAGTAAAATTAGTTTTTTCATGATGTAAAATTAAAGAATACGACCAATGTAATGATCAGCCGTATTCATTCGTTCATTTGAATTAATCAACTGCAACTAAGTGAGAGCCCTCAGCACAGGAAACTGATCCTGATTCTTCTACAGGAACTGTCACGGTGGCACTGCATATCTGCGGATTTACATTTGAGCAACATTTGTAAGAGCAGCCTGTGTCTGTGCCTGGCTGAAACGGCCCGCCTCCTGCTACTGTTCTCAAAGCTTTTCTTGAAAGTCTTTTCAATTTTTTCATCGTAATAAATTTTATAATTATTATTTGTGATTGAATCAATACAAGTTTACAAAATATTTTTAAATCACAATTAAGTGAATTATAAATTTATAACAAATTTCCTTTGCAGAAAGCAAGGCTATAAGCGTATAACAGCCATTAAGTGATATAATCTGGTCAAACTTGCTCCGGTTTCGTCATAACCTAAAAACAACAACTACCTGACGGCCGGCAGCTTCCAATGGCAACAAACTGCTGTTATTTGCCGATAATCACTTTCCGGTGCTCTGTTCCCCAATCTGCGAGATTGTCGATGATGGTCTGAAGTGTTTTACCATATTCCGTAAGCTGATACAAAACTGTTACCGGCTGGGTATCCAAAACGGTCCGCCTGATCAATCTGTTCATTTCCAGATCTTTCAGCTCCTTACTCAGCATTTTATTGGAAATGCCTTTCACATCATTCAAAATATCGGAAAAACGCCGTTTATTGTAATAGCAGACCGATGAAATAATGGAAATTTTCCATTTGCCGTTCAAGACGTCCATTGCATCATGAACCGCCATGATTCGTTTCTTATTGGCATCATTATCCATGCATTTGATTTCCTCCATAAGTTACTTTGTTACCCAAATGTTACTGTTACTTTTGGTTACAAAGTTACTAAAATAAATTTATCTGCTCTACATTTGCATTGTCAAAATAAAAATACCAATACAATGAATTTCACAAACAAGAATGTAGTAATTACCGGCGGAACTACGGGCATTGGCCTGGCAACCGCAAAAGCGTTTATCGAAAAGGGGGCAAATGTGTGGATTACAGGCAGAAATGCTGAAAACCTGAGCAAGGCAGCCCAGACTATCAACAGTCCGAAATTACGGACCGTAGTTTCAGATACTTCAAAACTGGCCGATATTGCGGTACTGGAAAGTGCCATCGCGGATAGCGGGAGCCCAATAGATGTTCTTTTCCTGAACGCAGGAATAGCCACTTTCACACCGATCGGGCAAACAACGGAAGCTGATTTTGATGCACAATTCAACACCAATGTCAAAGGCCATTATTTTACATTGCAAAAATTATTGCCGCATCTGGCGGAAGGTTCATCAGTCCTGTTTACGTCATCCACCGTTGCAACGGCCTCTCAAATGTATGCAAGCGTGTATTCCGCAACCAAAGGTGCTCTGAATAAAATCGCACAGGTGGCAGCCAATGAACTGGCGGAAAGAAAAATAAGGGTGAATATTGTAAGCCCCGGCCCTACTCAGACAGAAGGGTTTGACAAAGCAGTTCCTGATGAAGCGGTAAAAAAGCAATTTGCCTCAACGACAGCTTTACAGAGAATGGGTAATGCTGATGAGATCGCAAAAACCGTGTTGTTCCTGGCTTCTGACCATGCCAGTTTTATTACCGGAACTGAATTGTTGGTTGATGGCGGCTATATCGGCTATGCGCTAAAATAATCAACAGTTATAAATTATTTTATGGCAGGCTTCCGGTAAGACCTGCCATACTTTTTGCTTATTGAGCACAACTTATCCGGCTGATCCATTGTGCCTTTATAAAAAAAACGCAGCCTTTCAGCCACGTTTTAAAATCATCTCTGTGTTACTAGAATCATATAAAATATAACTCCCGCCTACTGTTCAGCCTGCTATTTACAATACAGGAAATCCATCTATCTTCTGACCATACTGCCTGATTGCGTACAGATATTTCTGACAGCTCAGCGGTAAGGGTTCTAATTTAATTCTCCCAGATAGGTCCAGATCACTTCCTGTTCCTTAATTCTGTGGGTAGAATTACAGGTATAGGCACCACCCAGGAACCATGAAAAACCAAGACTGGTTTCTCCCTGCTGCAAATAAACCATTCCTGAGGTCGTTATGTTCCTGTCCTGATATCCTGAGGCACCCCGGAAATTATAACTGAATATCCCGGAAGGAGTTGTTACAGCCGGTCCGAATTCCAGCTGGAAGTATTGTACGATACGGGCTGTGAACTTGTAAAAACCTGCCCGGTCTGCCGTGATACTTCCGTTCGCGTTCATGTTGCTATCCTTGATATCCAGGTTGAAATCCTGTCCCTGAAGCCCCGTGCAGGTGGTTACTGTCGTCTTTCTTCCCCTGGAATACAATACCGGAAGGTTAATGGTACCCGCAGCCAGTTTATAATCCATCAGTGCCTGCCAGGATGTTCCGTCATATAAATAAAGCAGGTCTTTATATACACTGGTATTTCCGGTCCCGGAATCTGAAATGTTCTGTACCAGCAATCCTTTAGCCGGGTTAGCTATGGTGGTTGCATCCAGGGTTGATGTCAGGGAAACCCTTGGAAGCAATAACGCTTTATTGGCAGATGAAAGCTCCAGGATCGAAGACGGATCAGGGCTGGATGTACCTATACCTACATGCCCTCCTATGGAGATCATTACAAAGCTTATGATGAAACAAAGTATTTTTTTTTCCATTTTTATCTATTTTATTATTGTCCTATATATTGCCAAACTACCAGCTGTTCTCCTATCAGGTCCTGAGCGGCACAGGTTCCCCCGAGATTCCATTGAAAGCCGTCCGAGGTTTGCCCCTGCTGTAAATAAACCGATCCTGTAAATACGGTCGTTTGCCATGCCCTTGTTGTTGCCGTACCATCCCGGAAGGAATAATTAAGCATTCCCGGAAGCAGAAAGGGGCTGTAAGCCGATCTCAGCATATATTGTCTGAGGCTGATACTCCAGATATAATAGCCGGTTTTATGGGCTACTATTGAGCCATTGGCACTGATCGTCGTTTTAATATTCTTCAGATTATTCAGCTGGAAATTCCCAAGGGTAGCTCCCGTACAGGTTGTATTCGTACTTGTCTTGCTTCCTATGGCCACCAGTTCGGGGTACAGGCTTCCTGTGGCGATCTGCCCGTCTTCCACCATTTCATCCCAGGCACTTCCGTTAAATTTATACAACCTTCCTTCATATACAGCATCTTCGCCGGAGCCGGAATTTTGGGAAGCCAACGTCAGCATTCCCTTGACCGGGCTGGCTATTGTTGTAACATCTGTTCTGGATAATAGTGGTACTCTGGTAATCAGCAAGCCCTTCTCCTGGGAGGATAGCTCCAAAACGGAGGATGGGGCCGGGGATGTGATTCCGATACCTACCTGGCTTTTCAGGCCGCCTGTGAAAAGAAAAAGACATCCTGTTAAAAGTATTCTTTTCATATTTGTCATGTTATTATTGGTTAAGTTTATAAAGGATTGCCTAAATATTCCCAGGTAACTTCCTGTCCCTGGATCCTGCCCTGTGTTCCACAGGCGTTATTACCCAGAAACCATCTGAAACCTGAAGTGGTTTGCCCCTGATTCAGATATACAACTCCCATTATGGAAGCCCTCTGGTTGGTATACCCCGAACCTCTGTATAAAAAGGCGTATGTGGCAAGGTTGGCCGCCTGTATGTAAGGGCTTTCATTGAAGCCCTGGTTAACAGTCGGGGCCATAAACTGGTTCATTCTCACAGAGAACATGTAATATCCGCTTTGGGGGGCTGTTAATGCTCCTGTTGCAGAAATAATGGAAGTGTTGCTCCTCTGGTTCAGTGCAAATGCACCATTGGTAATCCCCGAACATCCTTCTTCGGTAGTTTTTCTTCCGACAGCAACTATTTTCGGCATATCATTAGTAATAAGCTTCTCCCGGGTCGTGATGGCTTTCCACAGTGTACCGTCAAATTTATACAGAGTATCTTTCTGTATGGCATTGCTGCCCGACCCCGAATCCTGGGTAGCATACACCAGAAGCCCTTTGGCAGGATTGGGAATGGTTACAATATCCGTAGTTGAGGTCAGTGCCACCCGGGGCAAAAGCAATCCTTTATCTGAAGTGTTTAGGTCCAGCAATGCCGAAGGATGAGGCGTAGTAGTACCTATTCCCACCTGTGCATTTATTGTAATCCCTAACACCATAACAGCATAAAAATGTAATTTAATTTTCATTATGGATTTATTTTGATAATTAATTTATTGTCTGAGGCAGCTGCCCTGCTTATCTGATTGTATGAGTGCCTACGAACTTATCAACATTCTTCCGGCAAGCCGGCAGCAATAACAGAAATGGGTTTTATAAGCCCATTGTAAAACTCAGCCGGCCCGGATGCCACAGGGGTATTATTCTCTTTCGGATTTAAAATCAGACCGGGATATACTGCCGCTACTTATAATATCTGCTAATGCTTTAAGCTTAATACAAATTTATATCCTGCTCACAATAGTATGAAATAAAAGCCATGCGATTTTCTTTGCTACCACATAGAATCTATTCTATACTTTTTTAGAATATCTTTGCAAAAATCAGAAAAAATAACTTTAAAAAAATTTTGTATGAGGGGGTGGCTATTCATGTTTTTTTTAATTATTTTTCGGATTCAGGGACAGTACACCACATCCTGGTTTTCCATGGATAACGGTCTTCCCCAGAACAGCATTAAGGATATTACAAAGGATAGATACGGCTTTATATGGCTTTCTACAGACAACGGCATTGTAAGGTATGACGGAGCCGGCTTTCTGACCTATAACCAATTGCCTGTCAATAATTTTCATTTCACAAACTTCTACGGGGATATACAGAATGACAGTATAATTGTTTACAATGCTTATGAAGAGAACAAGATCCTGATCACCAAAAGAAGTCCGCAGGTTATAAAAAAAAGATATGGGAATAACTCCGGCAAAGTTTTTTATCAGGCAGGCAAAACCTTAACGCCAACGACAATCACTGAGTTAGAGGCGGATCGCCGTTATTTCGTGAAAACAGCACCGGGAGATTACTATATATACCGTCATCAGGTCATTTACACTGATAAACAGACCGGGAAAAAAGTCTTCTTTTCTTTGTCCGAATCGGATATCTACAGTATTTTCATCTGTAATGAAACTCTTTTTATCATGGATCCCATCAACAGGGAAACCCATCGCATTTTCAGCGGAAAGAAAACTACAGACAAAGCTCCCACGATATTTAATGATCCCGCCTCAAAAGTATACTGGCAACAGTCAAGCGGGCAGGTTTTTATTGTCAATAACGATCGGATCTATCTTGTAGACAGCACCAAGAACAGGCTTAGACTCATCTTGCTGGCACAGTATAAAAACTTTGAAAATTACCGGTTCGGATGCCTTTACTATGATGCCGGGTTCGGCAGGCTTTATCTAGGGAGCTCTATTAAAGGATTAAACATCATACAATTAACTCAATTCCATACAGCTCAGAAGCGGTCTCCGATTGTTGATGATGTAAGCTATTCCTCACTGCCGTTCACCAGCCATACAATCATAGATCCCCACGGCTATGAATATGACAGGCATGGCCTGGTTAAGGCGCATGGATTCGGTGCCAATGACAGATATTTCATATTATACGACGAAGATAAGAATATACTGTATCAACGTAACAACGTTATTTTCAGAAGATACAAGTCTTCACGGTACAAGACAGCCGATACGGTTTACGTACCCGAAAAAAAAGTTACCGGAATCTTCAAAAGCTCCGGGCTGTATGGCATTTCGGAAACGGATTTCCTCAATTCGTCTTTATATTTATTCAAAAACAGTGATCTTAAAAAAGCAGATTTTAGTTTCACTTGTCCGGGTATCATCAATGCCTTTATCAGGTATAATGATAATGAGATCCTGATTGGTAGTACACACGGGCTGTATAAGGCGCTTCTGAATGAAAATAAGCTCACGCCTGTAAAAAAAATCAATGTAAAGAGCATATCAATAACCGGTGACGGAAATATATGGGTCACAACGAATAAGGACGGCTTTTTCCTGTTCAGAAATAAAAAACTGATCAAAATGCCTCTGGATGAGCAGAAACATTTAGAATCAGCACATTATATTATTGATGATCCTTACGGGTATTACTGGATATCCTCGAACAACGGCCTTTTCAAAATACCTCAGCAACAGTTGTTACAGTATGCTGAAAGCAAGAGTACACCTGTATTTTATTACCGCTTCACTAAAAATAACGGACTGCTGACGAATGAATTTAACGGTGGGTCTGTACCCAATGCATACCTGCTTCCCGATAATGAGTTTGTTTTTCCGTCCATGGAAGGATTTGTTTTTTTTGATCCGAAAAAAATACGAACCCATTATCCGGACAGAAACAGTATCTTTATCGAAAGAGTGAAGATCGGTAAAGGAAACGCCATTCCTTTTCGCGGACATATCATTCTTGAAAATGATTATGATTATGCAGACATTTTTATTGATTTTCCCTATTATGCCGATGCTTCCAACCTGAAAATTGAGGCCAGACTGGAAAATCATGACAAAAACTGGGAGAAGGTTGAATCTTCCAATCAAAGGAAATATACGGTAAGGGCTCTTGCCCCGGGAAACTATACGTTACAGATCAGGGTACTGACATCTCCTTATGGCAGCTATAAATACCACACGATCACATTTGAAATCAAGCCGCTTTTTTATCAGACAAAAGCTTTTAAAATAGCCTTGCTTTTACTTTTGCTTGTAACAGTAATCCTGATCATCCGCATGACAACGAAATTTATCCGGAACCGGAACAAGCTTCTTAAAAGAACCGTATCAGACATCAAAGTGGAACTTAAAGAAACGTCGCAACATCTCGAAAGCGTAAAAGATCATATGCGGAAGGAATCTGAATATCATAAAAAGTTTGTAGAAGCCATCAATCATGATATTACCACCCCTGTAAAATTTATAGCCTTACTGGCTCAGAAAATAAGTAAGGAGCAGGATGCAGAGATCCGGAAAGAATATTTTGAAGGCATCCATCAGACATCGGAAGAACTCTACAAGTTTACACTGCACCTCAAAGAGTATAACGATTTATACGCCACCAAGGATATATATACGGAAGAGCCGGTTCTGCTGAATGAGATACTTGAATCCAAAAAAAGGCTTTTCGGAGAGATCGCCAGGGCAAAAAATAATCATATCATCATTCAGAACAAAGGCGAGATAAAGTGTAATATTAACAGGAACATATTGGCCTGTATCATTCATAATCTGATTGATAATGCCGTAAAATATTCTGAAAACGGCAAAATTCTCCTGTATGCCGAAAAAGGCCCGGACAGAATCACCATAAGAGTGAAAGATGAAGGCTATGGGATGTCTGACGAGCAAATGGCTTATTATAACAGCCTTTACCACATCCGGGATGACGATGACACCGTGCAGTTTAAAAATTATGGCCTCGGCCTGCATATGGTAACCCATTTGATCAAAAAAATAAATGCTGAGATAGGATTCAGAAAAAACAACCCTAAAGGGACAATAGTTGAAATAAACATAACCTTAAAAAAACTGTAAATAATTATGAAAGGAAGGATTCTGATTGCCGATGACCATACTGTGGTGAGGCTGGGTACCAAAGCGGTTTTAAAGGATGAATACCCTGACATCATAATAGATTCGGCAACAAACTACGATGATGTAAAAATTTGCCTGCAATCCAACCCGTACCTGCTCATTCTTTTAGACATCAATATGCCGGGAAGCACCCATACCAGAATGATCCAGGAGCTAAAACACATTCAGTCCGATATCAGGATCTTATTTTTTTCGGCTTATGATCAGGATGTTGCCATACAATACATCCGCAAGGGAGCGGAAGGCTACCTGAACAAGCAATGTGATGAAGAGGACCTGAAACGTGCCGTGAAAACTATTTTGGAAACAGGATACTATTATCCTTCGGAGCTTATTCCTCTGATCATCAGTGATAAAAAAGAAAAAAGCAATGTCCAGAGCCTTACTGACCGCGAGTTTCAAATTTTTGAACTCCTGGCGAATGGAAACGGAAATTTGGAAATATCCAATATACTGGACATCCAGATAACCACAATCAGCACCTTTAAAAAGAAAATTTTCAAAAAGCTCGGCGTTAACAATGTTGTAGAGCTTGCCAAAATTTACGAGAATATACACTGACAGCCCATCTGAAGGTATCAGCCAAAGCTTGATCCGGCAGTAGATTCATCAAATATTTACAGCAGATCAAGTTTTGGGCTACTCTTTTCAATCAATCCTTGTATTAACAGATGCTGTTCCGATGCAGCATGTTCAGAATTGTCCCGTCTAATTACAGCCGGGCTGTTTTCTGTTTGGGGCATCTATTCAAAAATAGCAGGTTTTGCGGCTCGGCATCACGGCCTGTTGCAATAAATACATGCTTTCATTTTTATAAAAAAAGCTGAATCAGCTTCCGGAATCATATGTAACCGCATGCGCCATTCTTGCCAACTTTTTTCTGAACAACAATAAATATTATCCAAATTATCGTTCGGGCATTGCTAAAATATCCTCAAAAAATTGAGCTGCAGCTGTTTCAATGCCATTCCATACAGCGTTTAGAAGTATTAAGTATATTTTAGAAGATTTGAGTATGCTTTAGAAGATTAAGGTATGGTATCTATTTACAAATCTTTAGAAATTTGCCCCATCCTAAACAAGGATACATTTAAGACAATATAATAATGGATAAAAACAATTTTTTTCGGGATATGATCATTAAATATCCATCATCCTTGATCCTCCGCTAAGATTATGACCTCAAGATTCTAACTACACGAATGATGTACGGACAGAATGAGAACGATATTAAGGCTTTAGGAACTTAAATCGTCCATTTTGCTTCCAATAAAACAGGTATAACATATTCTGCTGCCGGCCAGACGTAGATTCCCATGAATGAAGATAAGATGGCAAATCATAACTGACATGATGTACATGTCAACTGACGATGTATACCCGCTTTACAACAGAAATAATATTTAAACAGGAATAACAATAACAATTAATTATTTTAATGAAAAAGAATCTTTTTTCAATAGCAATGCTAGCCCTGGTAACAGGCACAGTGTATGGCCAGGTGGGGATCAATACTACAAATCCACAGGGGATCTTCAATGTCGACGGAGCTAAAAACAATTCTTCATCAGGTATCCCGTCGGCTGACGAGCTAAAGGATGATTTTATTGTAACTTCCGATGGAAGTACCGGCATTGGCGCTACACCAGATGCTTCCGCCATTTTGGAACTGAATGTAAATAATCTCTCTAACGGAAGCAAAAAGGGTTTTTTAGGTCCCAGAGTGGCCCTCACCTCTTTTGATGATGCTACTACAATTCCTTCTCCGGCAACAGGGCTACTGGTTTACAACCTGGGTACAGAGTCTACATTTGCCTATAAAGGTTATGTGTATTGGGACGGTACCCAATGGAAGCAGTTCGATGGCCGTTCTTTACAGCCTGGAAGTATAAACAGCCTTGCCTGTACAGGAGCATCCCTGGAACCCAATACTTATTCTCAGGGTGTCCCGTATCAGGGAAATTTAACCATTCCTTATTCAGGAGGAAACGGAGGGGTTTTTCCGGATCAGACCATCGGGCCGATAAACGGACTTACCGCAACGCTTGTAGGCGGAAATCTTGCCATGGGTGGCGGAGAGCTTATTTATTCTGTTTCCGGAACCCCATTGGCTTCCAGCCCGGCAACCACCACATTTCCGATCAACATCGGCGGGCAGAGCTGTAATATTGTTGTGGGGGCAGGAAAAACGCTTCAGCCTGGGGAATTCCAGTTTTTCCATTATGAAATACCGGCATCTTATACGGGCTTATTAAGCAATAGCCCTGCCGGCGGAGCCATTATCATGGGAAAAATAAGAATAGATGCCATGTTTACTGCAAGCTCCAATGCAGGACCCGGAACTTATCCTTATCAACCAAGACTTTATAATGCTACCTCTGAAAATATTAAACTCTGGTTCGGAGCCGTATCCAATGTAACCAACTACATGGGAGGAAATATTTTACTTGCACCAGGTGGCTATGCAGCAACGGATGATGGTATCTATTGTAACTGGGGATACAATGATAACAGTTCCACAACTCCCCGTACAGCTGTGACCGGATCCTCCGCTGCTAACGAAACAGAAACCATCGATTTTGTTGTGGATGGCATATGGTACCGTATGACAATCTTTATAGTAGTTGATAATAAGAATAATTCTAATGATTCGGATAATACAAGAATAATCAATATTGTCGCCCAAAGAATGTCAGGATATTGATGTCCGAACTTTAAATCTTGTATAAGGCTTCGCTGCTGTGAACAATGTAAACACAAATTCCATATAAATTTTAAAAAATCCTGATAGGGAAGTTCCTGTCAGGGTTTAGATACTCATATGGGATTTTAATAATTAAAATAATGCGAGATAAGTCAAATACTCAATTTAATGGGTTTAAAAATATACATATCGGAGCTTTAATCCAACAGAAGGTTTCCGAGAACGGAATCGGGTTTTCACGCATCTGTAATTTTTTCAGGTGTACCGAAAATGAAATAACGGGCATGTTTCAGCAGGAGAATATGATGACAGATGTCTTACTCAGATGGAGCAAATTGCTGGAATATGATTTTTTCAGGATCTATAGTCAGCACCTCATCTTGTTTGCTCCACAGAAAAGCGCCGGCCTTACAGTAAGAATGAAGGAAAGGTCAAAAAAGCTGCCACAGTTCCGAAAAAATATCTATACAAAGGAGCTCATAGACTTCATTTTAGAGCAGGTAAGATCCGGAGAGAAGACGAGACCCCAGATCATTAAAGAATACAAAATTCCTAAATCAACATTATATAAATGGATAGACAAGTACAGCAAAAGAAAAGAATAATGCCTTATGAATTGGCTATGATTAAGGTAAGACCCGGGAGGAGATCATCTGTTTCCTCGGAGAAGGGGATCATCCCCAATCTTCCGCAGACATGCTGATCTACATTGTAAACAAGACATGGCTACGCCCTAAAGGCTGGATATTGCACATTGAATTTAATAAAGAGGGAAAGGCAGATACTATACTGACACAATGAGATCATGGCTGAAAAAATTCCCGGGTCGGGACCAGATTACAGAAGAATTTATCTAGATATTCTGCAAAAAAAATATCCGCATAAAATGGAAGAATGCAAATTCCTGCTCAGCAAAAGGAAATTGCTGGCAACAGATGTCATTGAACTCAATCAAAAGATATTTGGAACCACAGCCAATGAAAAACACAGATCTTATAAGAGAACTGATATTTTACAGATATTGGAATATCAAAAAAAACATAAACTCAACAACACACAATTAGCCAGGCAGTTTAATCTGAGCAGAAACTCTGTCAGGAAATGGAAAAAGATATTCCTGGTATAATATACTTCTGTCTACCGGAGTATCTTATACGTTGCTAAGTGAACATAAGTGAATATATCTTTTCCAAGCTTCTTAATTATCGTAATAATTAATATATTTCGCCTAAATCCATGCTTGGATTTTTTTCATCATTTGTGTTTTGCCTCCGGAACTCCGGAGGTTTTTTATTGGCAGGGATCCAGCTAAGAAAAGGGTAAGAAAAAGCCCTCTTTGGAGAGAGGACTTTCACAATTATCTATCATCAGATCTTATGAATCATTCAAAATTACTAAAGTTCAAACATCCTTTTATCAGCTAGCTGAAGAAGATTCAGGTATGCTTGTATCAATATTTCATTCCAAATATCTTTGCCCAGTACCATTAGCAATTTAGGATCCCATCCCTATTTAGTCGATTTTCAGAATTTGATTTACCTTTACGCTTATGTTATTAGGCAATCCCTGAGAGCCTGCCGTATCTACTCCAAATACTATTTTATATCCTGTATGGTTGGTATTTCCATCCGGAATGGTCGTAAAAAACATACTGAACGGAGCCACGTGTCCTGTATTCAACCCTCCGGGAACCACAATAGATTGCGTGAAGATGTGTCCTCCACTGTCATTATCCAGTATATCCACAGTGAAATACCTGGTCTGGGTCGGCGGGGTATTTCCGAGCCTGTATTCAAAGCTTATCCTATAAAAGGTAGGCTTCCCCGATGAAGTTGTTTCCATCAGCATTGCCCCATTATCTCCGAGATTAGAGCTAATGACATCCCCTACATCCTGTGTGGTAGATGACCAGGTTCCCAGATCATACTGTGGAGAGATCGTCAAACCGGCATTTTGTAATAACAGACCGTATGATTGATTACCATTAAGGGTAACGAAATCGCTTTGATTTACCTGAACAAGCACTCCTGATAAGCTTGTATTCCCGGTAGTTCCACCTCCGGCAGAATTTCCAAAGCCATAAGCCCATACCGTACCATCAAACATATAGTATCCGGATTGGGTCACATGAACGGTTTTGGGGGTTGAGGGTGCGTTTACCGGCTCTGTCACATATACTAAAGTTCCTTTTTGATCTGCCGTAGGCATTATCTTTGGCCTTCAGTTCATCGCCTGTCAGTCTGGGCGCGATCACTCCATCCGGAATTGTTGTATCTGTGGAAACACCTATGATATCCAAGGTTGCTTTTGGAGCAGTTGTATTAATACCAACCTGCCCATAACTTTGATGAATGGTAAAAAGTACCAATATGATCAAAATTTTTGATAATAGAGGTTTGTTCATGCCTATTAGTTTTAAAATTAGTTTATTATCTGCCTTTTTAATCCAACAACAAATTTTATTCCATATAGTTTACACTAATTTTAAATAATTTTAACATAATTTGCATTTTAAGTTTATTTTATCAGCTATACCATAAAAAAACAGCCTTTTCTTTGATTTTAATATATTAGTAAAAAGAGGTTTCATGATGATATAATCATTGATAGTATCAAATAGAAATTAATTGGAAGTTCATTCACATTCAGTTCTCAGTTGCCAATTGAGGAAATTTCGCTCTTTTAGGTGAGCTAATTCGTGACTACGATATATCTGAACTTGCAACTATTTTTGAGACAAAATTTATATACTCTTTATGCTACATTTTT
>NZ_JBGCUR010000060.1:0-3104 GCF_041361455.1 Chryseobacterium gossypii
TTCCCTCCTCCGGCGATCAGTACTACCTTGCCGGTCAATTCTTTTTTTGTCATAAAAATGTTTTTAGATGTTTAGTAGTACAAAGATGCCGGTTAAAAGCGGTTTATTTATGGTGAACTTTTCGGAAATATATTTTTTTTCCTCAATCTGTGAATAATAATTCTTTTTAGAATGCTAAATGGTCTTTTCAGCCTCAGAATATTAAGCCCTGCTTTAATTATATATCATTATCTTTTTAATATATATATATATGTAACTTCGGTAACAGCTTACTGTAGAACATCGAACGGAAAAAGATTAGCAATTGCTAATCTTGTTCTAATTCTATTGGGTTTTCGTATTTTTTGTTTTCTTCTCTTTCTTTCTGTCTTTGTCTAATTATTTCTTGACCCTGTATAATGGTAGTTTCAGAACTTTGAAGTGCACCAATTAAATTCGCATTAACATCTTTTAATGCCTTTTCAAATTTCGGTCGAGTAGTTTCTATAGCATCAGTATATCTACTTTTCTTAATGGTAATTAATTTATCTTTTAATTTAGATACAGGTATAGATTTTACAAGCTCAAAATCATAATCTCCTTTGTCATCCGTTATTTTAATGATTAATCCAGGCAATCCACTAAATTTATATGGCCCATAAGGCAACGGAATTTCAGGAGAATACCATGCTATCCAGTTCCGACCTTTAAAAGTAACTTCTGCTTTCTTACAATTGATTGTATTGATTATTTTTGTTTCATCTATAAGTTTCCAATTTTTTATTATTGGTTCTTTATAGGTTAGTATTGACATTCCAACTAAGTTAAAATATTGTATATTTTCATTTGATTGTATTATAGTAAAGGAAAATTTTGTTTTTGGAACGGCTACTCCTTTTGAACTTAATAGCTTTGCTCCATTTTCTAAAGTTTTTATTGGAAGTGCTTGATATACCGAATCTCTTTTCAGTGATTGAATACTAGCAAAAAATGCACGTTTATTACCTATTTGTAATGAAAAAAATTCTTCATGTCTATAATCAGGAGTTAATGTATTCAATTTAGCTTTTAATAAATATGTAAATTCACCACGCAGAGTATCTTTTTCATGTAATTGAGAAAAAAATAAGACACTAAAAAATAAGGCTAATAATTGAAATGATTTTTTATAGTAATACATAGAATTATTTTTGATTGCAGAAAAAGATGCACTTATAACTTTATTAGGTCATAAGTGCAAATAATTAATATGAAACAAATATTAATTACAGTAATTTGCTTCAAGATTAGCAAGCCATTGATTTGCTTGTTCAGCAGTCCAATCTTGAGTTGTAGTAGCAGTCTGACCACAAAATTCTGCAATCCAAACTTGTTTCTCTCCACCTTTTACAGTTTTAAGGTTTTCACGAGATAATTTTTTTAATTTTTTCATAAAATATATTTTTAAAATTAAGTTTCAAATATATATAATTAATTCACATTTAAGAGATATTTTTTATTATGTTAGGTGGCTTGTTTAATGTAGAAAACAGTAATTTATATTTGAAAATATTTCGTATGAGATTGAATTAATTTGTCTTATTGCGTAATAAAAAGCATTCATCAAGAATGCTTTTGAGTATTTTTGTATATATCAAATAATTAATATCAGCCAAAAATTTTAAATCAAAAGTTGTTTAATTATTTTGGTACATCATTATATATCATTATCTTATGTATTTATTACATTAATGCAATAAAAAAGAGTTGCAAATAAGTTTGCAACTCTTTACCGTTGTGGAGAATACGGGGATCGAACCCGTCACCTTTAGACTGCCAGTCTAACGCTCTAGCCAGATGAGCTAATTCCCCTCTTTGATTTTAGCGGTACAAAAGTAAGCAATTTAAATATATTTGCAAACATTTTGTTGAATTTAATTTAAGCAGAATGGCTAATTAACTGAATTTTAGCTATAAATAATGAAGCCATACACAACAAGCCTAAAAATCTTTCTCTCCTGAATTTTTCAGCTGTAAGGCCCTTTGCAGAAAAGACTGGCCGGCAATCTTTGCTTCGGTTTCCTCAATAGCTGCAAGCAGGTTGTTCTTATTATCCGATATCTCGCTGAGAACTTTAGAGATAAGCTCCCATACGGGCTTCATTCTTTCTATCAGTTCAAGTCCTTCAGGAGTAAGCATTATTAGTCGCTTACGCTCATCCTGCTTATCCCGTTGGGAGATAATGAGCTTCCGTTTTTCCAGTTCTTTGAGAAGGCTTATCGTAGAAGGATGGGTATATCCTATTTCGTTGGCTATTTCCATTACCCCAAGTGGATTCTTGTGGTATAATGTGAAGATCACAGGAAACCATTTAGGTTCAAAATCAATTCCGAAAGCTTTGTAAATAAGTGCTCCGTCTTTACGCAGCTGTTCGCTGAGACGTTGTAGCCTTGTCGATAATGCCAGAATACCTGATTCGTTGATTACATTCATTTCGTACAATTTAATTCTAATGAATAAAAAATATTATCCGCACTCATTAAAGGGAATTTTGCCGGAAGATCTTCTTTTTCCACCAATTTAAAGCCGTTTCGTTCATAGAAACGCCGGGCAGCCATAAGCACCGAAACGGTTCCTAAAAATATTTCTTTTATTCCGTTTGCACAACAATAAGTAATCAGTTCTTCCAATAAATTCTGGGCAATATTCAGTTCTTTTCCCCTAAATTCTTTTTTTACAAACATTTTTCTGACCGCCCCTGCATTATCATCAAATTTTACTAATGCTATGGTCCCCACAAGCTCACCATCCACAAAAGTTCCCCAAAAATTGCCCCCATTCGCGGTATAAAAACTTTCAATCTGTTTGAGATCCGGCTGATCTTTGATTGTAATAGGGATATTAAATTCTTTTTGCTGAATGTTCAGGATCAGATCAATCGCCTGTTCAGAATAGGCATTTCCTATTGTCTTGATTTCTTTTTTCATATTTCAGTTAATTAAGTACAAACCTACGTAGTTAAATACATATAAACAAATTTTATTGTCATTTCGCAAAAAAGACACGCTATTATGGCGTGTCTTTATCTTTTTTAATTAACCTGAGTTCGGGTTAAGCGAAGTTTAAAAATAATTGACCATCATTTA
>NZ_JBGCUR010000061.1:0-2921 GCF_041361455.1 Chryseobacterium gossypii
AATTCTGGGTATTGTAAGGATCCTGTATGTTTTCATCAGCATTTAGGAATCTTCTCAGTAGAGAACCGCATAATCTTCCATTCATGTAGATAATGCCTAATTCTGCAAAATGCTACAACACATCTGGAACATCTATCATGATTCTTTTGCGCTTGCTATCCTTGATATCATTTCAAACTTATGATTTTTATTTGCTTAAAAAAATAAATCATTAATTATCAACGCAATAAGGTTTTTAGCAACATATCTTAAACATTACTCCGCTATTCATATGCAATATCGGAAGGCTCTAATTTTTTTATTTCTGGTTTATTCAAAATAATATCTCGCATAACAGTATGTATCTTATCAAACCTTTTTCCACTCGGGCAAAGCCATCTGTCCTCACTATTATGTATATATTTTACAGAATAATTATCCAAGAAAAGTTCATCATAGATTTGAGGGTGAAATCCCCATCTAGAACAATCAATCTCAGAAGGAAGATTTTGGAACCGATTCTCTGAAAAAGTCTTTATTATTTTTTCTTTTTCATCTTGTCTCAACGTTATCTTTACTTTAACAATGTCATCACCATAATCTCGTGTGAAAAGACTGGTTTTAGAATCATAGCTATCAGTCAAATCTTTATATCCAAATGCAGAATTGGGATTAAGCTTCTGACTACAAGAGATTAAAAGAATTGACAATAATAAATAACAAACTATTGAATAAAATTTCTGATTTACCATGATATTCCCTGATATGTAACTTTTCTGTTAAAAATATTATATAATTTCTCGGTCCAGGATTGAACCTGAAACTGCATTGTTGGTGATAATCCTTTTATTATACTATTAACTTCATTTAAAGGGATTACATTAAGGAATTTCATATTCATTCCATTTAGATTTATATTGTAATAAACATTTTCAAGCTTTTTAATAGCTAAATGCTCTACTGTATTTAAACGTTCATCTTGTAGACCCGACCCGATTCTATTACCAGAAAAAGGAATTAATCTCGTTAATTTATTTATATATGAATGTGCCGTTTCATGTGCCATTGTTTTACCTAAAAGGTATGGAGCATTAGCAGCACGAGCTGAATAAGTTATCCTAGAGGTGTTGTTGAAAAAATTAGGCTGGGTGTGAGCTATCACCTTCCCATCTATATACCCACCCGGATTATTTATACTGGAAACATCCAATTTATCTGCACCAACACCATATCTTTTGATTTCTGATGCTGAATAATTATTCTCTCTAAAAGTTCTAATTCTATCATTTAACACATTAGGATCTGTTGATGGATTGGTCGTTAAATTTTGACTATCGGACAAATCTAAATCTGCTTCCGTCAATCTATTTGTTTTGGCATTACATAAAAAGTCAACAGTATAACTCACTGCCGCCACAGCACCACCAATCACGGCACCTTTTGCTAATCCTTCAAGAAAGTTATCTCCATTAATCAGTGCTGTAACACCGCCAGCTCAGTATAATCTTCTAATACAATTTTCATTTTATAATCATTACCATCTGTAAAATCAGAGGTGATTATACGTCCGAATACAGGATTAAATAGTCTTTTTTTATTTTCTAGCAAATAGTCAGAAGATATTGGTAATAAATAATTAGTCTTAGAGCTATTATTAAATTGCAATTCTATCAGGAAGCTATTACTATCTAATGAAGTTGTCTAAAGTAAATGGTTTTTCACATAATCAAAAAAATTATTTTTTATAATATTCCCAATAAAAAGTTGTCTTATATATATTAGAAGAAGTTATATATTGTTCAATCTTTCTCTCAATTTCAATAAAAATAGAATTTTCATTCTTACTGCACTCTATCAAATTAAAATTATCTTTTTGAGAGTCAAATGTAATTGTTGATTTATGAACAACTATATTATCTTCAAAATAACAATCACTCATTTCAGATTTTGAAGAAAAATATAATTTATTAATATCTTCCAAATCTTTAGAATTAAGTTTTAAAAATATTTTGATATCCTTAGCAACCTCACTATCAGAATACTTTTTATATTCATATATGCCAGTCAAACTATTATATATACGTTCTTCCTGAACAATTCCGAAATTATTGTAATCAGCAGTATGATATATAAAGTGAATTTTATTTTTATTTTGAGACTTGCATTCTTGAAAAATAATGGAAAGTATTATTATATAAAAATATTTTTTCATAACATTAATATTTCATGTAACGATTAAAGACTGGCATAAGTTTTTCATATGTTGTATTGATCAAGCTTTGTCTAGCAAAATCCAATAACTTAAACATTCTATCTAATCGATATTGAGGTATAAAATCAGAACTCGGAAAGTTATTTAATTGCTTAGAAATATGTTCTAGTTTATATACTGCAAACTCTTCTGTTGTACTTAATGCACCTGTATACTGATTTTCTATTCCAAATTCGTTTTTCCAATCAATTATTTGACTTAGTAAACCTAATTTATTAGAAAATGCATGTCCGGTTTCATGTAGCATTGTTTCAGCTAATAATTCAGGATTTTGAGCAACTAAAGGTGAATATACAATATTCGATTTATTACTAAAAAAGCCTGCTTTTGTTGTATATGCTAAAACTTTAGAATTATTTCCAGGATTCATACTTCCATCTAGCCATCCAGCTTTTCCTACGGTTTCATCCCCAACTCCATAATCAGTATAACGAAAGTTTTCTCTTGCTGCATTTATATTATTTTGCATGGTATCGTCACCTATTGTTGGGTCGTACTTATATTTAGACGTAGTATTATCAGCAATTGTTACTCTAGTTTTATTCCTACTATACTTTACATAATAATTCACCGTATAATTCACGGCCGCAACCGCACCACCTATTACAGCCCCAGTTGCTAATCCTTCAAGAAAGTTATCTCCATTAATCAGTGCTGTAACACCGCCAGC
>NZ_JBGCUR010000062.1:0-2676 GCF_041361455.1 Chryseobacterium gossypii
AGTAGCTTCCAATCCTTTGCAAAGCATTGACTACACTTACAATATCCGGGGATGGTTAACTAAAATCAATGATCCGGCTAATCTGGGTGGAGACTTATTCGCCTATTCACTTAAATATACCTCTCCCGCGAATACTTCCCTTTCATCAGCCCGCTACAATGGCAACATTGCGGAGATAGACTGGAAAACCGCCAAGGATGGAATGCTGAAAAGATATTCTTATCAGTATGATCCGCTGGGCAGACTTAAAAAAGGGTTGTATTCCGAACCTACGGCTTCCGTGCCTGAAAACGGGTTCTTCAATGAAGAAATGAGTTATGATCTCAATGGGAACATCACCGCGCTTCAGAGAAACACTAATGTTGTTTCTACCGCAACGCAGATTGATAATCTAACCTATACTTATACCGGGAACCGCCTGAATACTGTGACTGATGGTAGTCAGAATTATGATGGTTATCCGGATGTATCCGGAAACCCTATTGCCTACGATGATAATGGAAATATGAAGGACCATAAGGATAAGGGAATCCTGCAGATGGATTATAATTACCTGGACCTTGCAGACTATATTAAATTTGACCAGACCTATGTTTCAAGGCTATTCGGGGTCATCAACAATGTCAATACAAGGTATACTTACCGTGCTGACGGAACAAAGCTTAAAAAAGTTTACACTTTCGGCTCAGGGAAAACAAACCTGGAAACTTATAAAATAACGGAATACCTCAATGGTTTCCAGTATGAGGTAACGGCATCTGATGACCGTGCACCTCAGGTATTGAAATTTATTCCCACTGCGGAAGGGTACTATAACTTTGAAAATAATAAGTATATTTACAGCTATACAGACCATCTGGGAAATGTGCGTTTAAGTTACTTTAACAATGGTACGGGAGCAGAAGTTCTTACAGAAAACAATTATTATCCTTTCGGGCTAAAGCATAATCCTTATTTCGAAATAGGCATAGATACTACCTACAAATACCAATACAATGGAAAAGAGCTTCAGGAAGAATCCGGGATGTATGATTACGGTTGGAGGCAGTATATGCCAGAGGTGGGAAGATGGAACGGAATAGATCAATTAGCAGAAAGCTATCAGGCTACAAGCCCTTTTGCCTATGTGCTGAATAACCCTATTAATATGTTTGATCCGGATGGAAGGCTTTCCGTTGCCTTTATGGACGAGATCAGGTCTTCTCCCTCCGGTACGGTCTGGACCAATAATGGAGATGGGTTTACCAACAACTGGGGAGGAATGATGGATTATGCCGGGAATCCTATCAATTATTCCGGCTATAATTTTATAAGCAGGGCTCTAAGTGGTAATGGCGGAGGCGGAGGCGATGTAGCCGGAACTATACTTTTGGACGGAATAACCCTAACAGGAAAACACAACCAATGGGGCCAGTCTTTTCAGAATGCGTTTAACGCTTTAATGAATGATTGGAACTTTCAGCAACTGGCTGGAGAAAGAGCAAAAGCATTGATGTGGGTGAGGAATGACGGACCCATACGGTATATTGGCGGTGCGGGTGATCCCGTAGGTATTTTTGATATTGGGGGACAAGTTATAAGTACTTGGAAACCCGAAAACCAATATATTGCAATGGCTGTCAGTATTGTTGGAGCTGTTGTATTAAAGAAACCGGGACTAGCAGTAACAGAGATGCAGGCTGAAAAGAATCTTGCATTAGGTCTAGGGGATGATTTATTTACATTTGCTAAATCTAAAAATTTTGATACATATAGAGCTTTCTCTACAGGCTTTCAAGAAAAAAAGATTTTAAATGCAATGGAAAGTTATGATCAATTGCATTTTAATGTGACAGGTTTTAGTAAATATCAATTTTCTAAATTTAATCCCCTTAAACCCTTAAATTATAAAAATTATACTAATTGGGAAATGCATACTATATTCAATAATCCTAGTCTATTAAATAAAACTACCTTTTATAGAAAAGTAGGTAGTGAATATGAAATATTATCAAATTATTCACCTTTTGGTTATTAAAATTTATGAAAACACTACAATACAATTCAAGTAGGACATTTAAATTATGGGCTTATACAGTGAGTCATTCTTCTCTTCTAATTCGAAGTGAAATGCAATATCCAGATCAAGAAAATTATTCAGAAGAAACAGTATATAATATTGATCTAGAATTTTGGGCTATAAACTATATCGATATTCCTTCAAAATTTAATGAACTCATTATTAGAGAAATTAAAGAGCAGGAATTGCCACCAAAAATTAATAGAGATTTATTAATATATGATATGAAAATATTTCAACTTGAATCAAATGGAGGCAAATATTATATAATTGCTGGCGGTCTCTTGATAGGAAAAAATAAATGGGAGAATAAAGATCGGATTTTTGATTACAACTCTAACCTGGAGCATGATGAAATCCTATTTCAAATTAGATAAAAATGGTATGAATAATTTCAAATATGTTGGTTTCTTTTATTGGAGTTGCTGCCTTTATTAGGAACGATTTATACTCTTTAACTTTAAGAGTATGAAAAAGATCAGAAAAAATGGAGGTGCTATCTTTTTTAAGACAAAAAGTTTATATCTTTTGTACTTTTTTAATGGGATAAAATGTTAAAAACAATTAGGATGTTGAGAAATCAACATCCTAATTTTAAATTAAAATAAAAAAGTATT
>NZ_JBGCUR010000063.1:0-2642 GCF_041361455.1 Chryseobacterium gossypii
ACCTGATGGTGTGACCTTCACAGATACATTCTGTATCAGTCTTCCAAGGCCGTCATAATATTTTACATTCTCTGCTTTTTTTGTACAATCCTCTGTTAAACAATTTTTTTCGTATATATAATTTTCTGTTGAACTCAGGCCTGTTTGCGCGAAGAGGAAGCCGGACAACAAAATATAAAGGATTAATAATAGTCTTTTCATTATTCTAGTTTTTGTAGTTGTATTTATACTCCTTCAGGGTAACACCATTCATATCCACTATTTTTTGGAGCCTGTTATTGGTATCATACTGATAAATCTCTCTGATACCGTTTGGAGGTGTCATTGTTGTAGTACCGATAAGAGGATCATAGGTATAAGTGGTAATCTGGAAATTCTGTAAAGAGGAGGTTTTCCTTAAATTGTCCAAAGCCACGAGTAATAAAGCTTCTTTAGTAGGATCTGCGGCATCTTCATTGGAGGCATTAACAATTGAAGCAGCCAAAGAGGATACCTGGGCATATGTTGCTCCCTCTATTCTGGCAATAGGCTTGGTTTTATTATATCCCCAAATAATGGCTGTGGGCATTCCCGTAGAGGAGGTGATCTGCACCGCATTCCCCTTGTCATCATATTGATCGATCGTTACCGTACTGGCAGCTTGGTTGCTGATACCACTTCTCACTAAAGATGTTGGCCTCGTGGAACTTGCGTTGTCAAATTTCGTCTCGGTCCGTGAGGTCAGTTCACCATCCGTTTTTTCTTCTATAATGACAGGGGTGCTTTTTATATTCGCATTGGCAAGGTTAGAATACCCGGACTCCGGATAGGTGATATACTCTTCTTTAGTAGTGTCATTAAGAAATTTCCGGGTAGAAGCTACCTCAAAATTGAATACATTGAAATTGGTCTCTGATTGTTCTTGTACACTTTGGCTGCTATCAAAATACGTGGTGGAGGTGGTTACTATTTTTTTTAGCCAGCCCAGTTTTGAATAATCATAAGAACCTTGCTCTATTTTAATATCAGCGAGATTATAAATTTCGGCACCTGGTACATCCTCAAAGGTATAGCTGGATTGTTCCGAGACCAGGAGCTTACCTTGTGCATCATAGATTTCCTTTTTATCCAACAGACCACTGCTGATAAGATTATAGTGAGCCCAATATTTTGCGCCGGAACCTTTCTCCGGTAAATCTACTTTTGGAAAGTCGTCGGGTACTTTAAAATAGTATTTAGTATATCCATTGTTATCATCACTGCTGGTCACTTTAACATTTTTGTATATGGAATATCCAGTCCCATTAATCTCACCATCCGGGTATATATATTTCCCGGAACTATAGCCGCTTCCGTCAAATTTCCTATAATCATATTTTATAGTCCTTTGTGGTGTTGTATCAGTTTTTGTGTTATAATATTTAATTTCGTTAATCCTACCACCATAATCGTATTCTATTACTCCGCCAGTAGGATCGATTCTCTTTATTAGCCGCCGATAATCTCCATTAGGATAGTATTCAAATTCTGTAGTTTCAGATACCTCATTATTTTTATTCAGCTTTTTTACTTTTGCCAGATATCTCAACCCATATATCGTAGTGTTAGTAAAAAAATATTCAAAAGCATATTGGGAAATAATATGGCCATAGCTATCCTTTAAGACGATATCCTGCAGCTGATATTGATCATTCATGGTATTTTCCTTCGTCGGATTATACAGATAATTAAATTCAACTGTTCCAAAACCAGGCGAAGTAATCGTTTTGATTTTGCAGCTTTGGTACATGATAATAACACCATTACTCTTATATCTGTTATCTTTCTGATAAGTGAAGCTGGCAAGCTGCACTCCGTTGGGATCTCGAATTTCCGTCAAAAAGAAAGCAGACCTGAATATCTTACCACTATAAGTGTAATAAAGTTGATCTGTATTGCTTCTCGAATAATCATTAAAAATATATTTAATTCCTTTTTGGTCTGTAATCGTAAATGAGTTTACAATGAGAGTGGCAGTATTGTTTGGATCTGCTACATATTCAATTTTGGCTTTGTTAGCCGATAGGTTAACCAGTCTGAATGTGTTTGCGTCTGTATCCCTCACAAATCTGAATTTACCTGACAGCCCTGGTAAACTATAATAGTAAAGGTCATCAAACGCATTCTTAAAATATGTCGGACTAATGGCATTATCATTGATCTCATCGAGCTCTTCATTAATGCTGCGGCTTATAACGCCACCAGCAAATTTTGTCCACGCCTGTCCCACTTCACTGGCAGGTTCTTTATCGGAATTATTCAAATAGTTATATGATATTCCGACATTAAGGCTAACATCGCCACTATAAGTGGGCAAGCTCATTAAAGACATAGAAATATCCGGAGTCCCCGTTGCGATACTTACGGGGGTATTCGCATAAGTATTCAAAGAAGATACTGAAGGTACAGGGCTCGAAAATTCTCCAAAGTTAATGTCCGCGGCCTGGGCTTTTAGAACCGGGAAAAGCATCCAGGCCATAAAGCTCGTTAATATCGCTGGTTTATTCATTTGTTATTGTTTAATCAGTTTCGCGTTAGCAGTTTTATTGTTATCCATTTTTATCGTCACCAGGTAAGCTCCCTGACTCAGGGGCTGGGTATTGATCTTTGTAACCTTGTTTCTG
>NZ_JBGCUR010000064.1:0-2130 GCF_041361455.1 Chryseobacterium gossypii
GGTTTGATAGAGATCGCAAAGCCTCCGCTTCTGGCCATCTTAAATTTAATTTTCGTCTTGCCGGTGATCTGCTTCTTGTAGATATGGTAGCTTTGAGGGTTGTCTATATAATCAGCATCCTTACCGTCTTCATAAATTGTCGCTTCATACTTCCTGCCCTTGTCAAGAAACGAGAAATCCACCGTATAATCACGCTTATTCTCATCCGTAATGCCGCCTACAAACCAGTTCTCCGTACCCTTCGCCTTCCTGGCCGTTATGATATAATCACCGGGCTCAGCTGATAAAATACGCGTATCATCCCAATCAGCGGCAACATCCTTGATAAACTGGAAAGCATCCATATGCTTTTTATAGTTCTCAGGTAAATCCGCTGCCATCTGCAATGGCATATACATGACCACATACAACGCCAGCTGCTTCACCAAAGTGGTTTTTACAAAACGTTTGTCACCAGGGAAATAATAATCTAATTTGGTTTGGAAGATCCCCGGAGTATAATCCATAGGCCCACCCATCCATCTTGTAAATGGAAGTATCGTCTGATGGTCGGGGTTGTTACCGCCAAAAGCTTCATATTCCGTTCCACGGGCAGCCTCTGCCGATATCCAGTTCGGATAGGTCCTGCTTTCCCCTCCGGGACGAACGGATTCATGGGAATTCACCATGATCCTGTATTCATTGGCCTTCTCGGCTATCCTGTAGTAATGGTTGATTGTCCATTGGGAATAATGATGCTCTCCTCTTGGGATTATATCACCTACATAACCCGTCTTCACCGCATCATATCCATATTTATTCATCAGCTGGAAGGCCTTGTCTGACCAACGCTCATAATTCGTGGCAGATCCTGAAGTCTCATGGTGCATGATCAGCTTAATTCCCTTGGAATGGGCATATTCATTCAGCATTTTAATATCAAAATCAGGATAAGGGGTGATGAAATCAAAAACAAATTCTTTGGAATGTCCGAACCAGTCTTCCCAACCGATATTCCAGCCTTCGATCAACAATCCCTGGAAGCCGTTCTCGGCAGCAAAATCTATATATTCCTTAACTTTTTCATTGTTGGCTGCATGCTTGCCATTTGGGGTCAGCTTTGTGAAATCGGTCTTGCCCAAATGAACATTCTCTGCCGTGGAATAAGCCCATTGGGACTTCCCGATGATCATTTCCCACCAGACACCCATGTATTTGGTCGGGTGAATGTAAGAGGTATCGGTATATTTTGTAGGCTCATTCAGGTTAAAAAGCATTTTGGAATCCAATACTTCTTCTGCCTTAGGGGAAACGATAATCGTTCGCCAGGGAGTAACTGAAGGGGTCTGAATGTATCCTTTTGCGCCTAATCCGTCCGGAGTAAGATGGGTTTTAAACTTAAAGTTCTGGACATCCACCTCCAAATGGGAAGCCGGGTAATCCAGCACAGCTGCTTCGGCAACATTCACATATAGAGGATCTTTACCTTCCTTTTTTAGCATTAAAGGAGACTGAACCGCGTTTTTTATCAATTTTTGGGAGGCATTGGCATCATAAGCTTTATCCCATCTTCCCGGGATTTCAGAAATTTTTGTTTCCTGATATTGATATTCCTGGGAATCATAATCAGCCACGATCCACCATGCTTTCATATCGGTCGGAAAGTCAATCTCAGAATCTTCTTCCCTGATCACAAAATAGTTAAGGTTTTTCTGCTGTGGAAACTCATACCTGAAACCCAGACCATCATTAAACAACCGGAATTTAACCACTATGCTCCGGTCTGTAGAAGCCTGGTTCAGGGTAACAGCAAGCTCATTGTAATTGTTGATATAATTCTTCTTTTCACCCAGAACAGGCTGCCAGGTTTCATTTTTAGAATCACGATTCTCAGCTGTTTTTGTAAAACCATTGTTCAGGTCAAACTTCGCATCTTCAGGCCTGGCAATCTCTGAAGCAAATTTGATCGCCGTATCCTTAAACAGCCTTAATCCCAGCTTAGAATCTTCCACTACCACATTGCCGTTGTATTTCAGGTTGTAATAAGGTACTCCCTGCTTCAGCTGAAAGTTCATTTCAAACTTTCCGTCCGGCGATTTTAAAGATTGCGCATTCACGCCCACAAACATCATTGAGAACCATAAGGCTCCA
>NZ_JBGCUR010000065.1:0-1924 GCF_041361455.1 Chryseobacterium gossypii
CAAAGCTGAATATGATGCTTATGGAATAGCCGACTCAGGAGAACCTTTGGATCCATCAATAGGTACCTTAAGAAAAATGTATAAGGATACCGGATGGGATAAAATGAATACTGGAGCAAAACAGTTTTATGTAGATCATGTGTCAGATAGGTATACTAAAAGAGGTGACTTGTATATTAATCCTAAAGGTGAAGAAGTAATTGCTTATACAAGAAGAAATTTTTGGGATAATAATACTTCGAGTATATCATTTTCAAGACATGCTTTTGGCTCTAAAATAAAACTAGGATTTGTAATGGCACATGAGTTAGGGCACTCTATGTTGAATTTATATCCTGCTTTTAATGCATTAAGATTTGATAAGACCATAAAAGGATATGAAAATGCTATAATTCCAGGAGCTGGCGGAATATCAGTTGATCATGCTGCAATCTGGGGATTAGAGAACGATTTTATAACTAAGAATGGATTAAAAGATGTTGGATTGCCTGGATTCTTTAAAAATACTTCTCAAATGCAAGGTATTTTTAACAGTTATATATTAAAAAATGTTACCTATAAACAGCTTTATGAAAAGATTAAAATTTTATCAGTTAAGATCAAATAAAAAGTATGTTTTCTTGCTCGGAATACTATTCTTAAATTTATCTTGTTATAAAAAAGAGCTATACGAAAATGAAATATCCGTTAGTATAGTAAAAAAAGAAAAAATTGATAACAATAGTTTATTGATTACGTTACTTTTCAAAAATGCTTCGGATATGAATTATGCTTTGTCTATATTTCCGGAATATTATTTAGTAAAGTCTAAAGGAGGAGTTATCTATCATGGTAATATAGATGGAGGTGGATTAATGAATATTACTGGCAAAATTGTAAGTTCTGATTTTGCAGATCATATTGTAGATTGGGAAAAAGGTTCAAAATTATTAAGTACATTTTATAGGAAGGCATTCTTTAACTATAAAGGAGCAGACGATTATCTTTTCTGTTTTGCGGGAAATAATTTCGAAGCATTTTCAAGTGGTCTTTTATTCATACCAAAAAAATCAGAGAGGAAAATTATTATTTGTTTTAATTCATATAAGATCAATAATGAAACTTTATATGATAAAAACACACGGGTTGCAGCAAATTGGGATCTTTTTGAGCCTAGAGCAAAGATACTTGATTCATTATTAAAAAAAGAAAAAATTAATTATATGGTTTATAATAGAAACCTTGTTTTAAAAGATTTATTATTTATCAATAGGTAAAATGTGTAAAGCATGGTGCTTTGACGGGGAACAGGAGCAGTGACAGCTTTGATTACCGGACAAAATTTCCTTGAAGGGATTAGCAAAGGTGCTGTAATTGGCGGTGCTGTAGCAGGTGCAACTTACGGCTTAGGTAAGCTGTTTACTGCTGAAAATGTAGGAACTCAATCATCTGAAGCCGAAATTAATTATGCTGATGGAAACGGAAATACTGCGGCAGCTTCAAATGATGCTCGGGGAGATAAATTAAATTGGTTTAACAAAGAGAAAGACGGTTACCTTTATAAGTTTGCGGAAAGTGATACTACTGTTCCCAAAGGAACCGTCAGGATATACACTCACGGTGCTCCTGACCGTATTATTGGTCCAGATGGTCAAAAGATTATGACTCCCAAACAATTCGATGAAGTTTTAATGCAGCGAAGTGAAGCTTGGAAAAATTACCGAGAACTTGGAGGTGGTATTAAAGTAGAGCTTATGTCTTGCCAAACAGGAAGGTGGGGGAACGGTATTGCAAGTAAACTCTCTAAGGCGTTTAAAAACTCTGAGTTTATTGCTCCTTCCACCAAGTTTTATGCAAGCATAACTGCAACTGGCAAAGTGTATAGCGATATTGCAGGAAGATATAAGTTTTTTAATCCAGGAAGGTGGAATCACTTTATTAACGG
>NZ_JBGCUR010000066.1:0-1857 GCF_041361455.1 Chryseobacterium gossypii
TTTTAAAGATTGCGCATTCACGCCCACAAACATCATTGAGAACCATAAGGCTCCAGCTGTAATTTTCTTCATAATTTTATTTTATACAATTAAAATTAAGTAAATTTTACTAAAAATCAGCTATTTACATTTATAAAATCCGTACTTGTGGATAATATAACTGTATGTACGGATTCGTAGTCTTGCGGTTTGTGGTTCTTGGGTACATTAACGTTTTGTTGTCACCTATCCTAAATACCTTATCATAAGATTTTTTTACCTACTGTCATCAAGTCGTGGGCTATTACAAATGTTCTTTCATATTCCAATGATGACTTTAAAATATTTAGAAGATACTTTTTTTACTCTAGTTCAATTGGGTTATATGGTATAGGGTCAGATTTAGCAGATATTTGACTGCCATCTTCATTGTAAGCTTTACCATGAAAAAAGCCAGGATTATCATTATAGTTTTTTAATACCCTTCTAAATTGTTCCCGGGTTACTATGAGTATTCTTTTTTCATTTCTCAAATAGATTTTACCTGTTTTTTTATCCATTGCTATTGCAGTAAAATGGAAATTACTTTTACTGTCTTCAATATCTAAAATTAAACCAGGTAAATTCTGAAAGATATACGGTCCGTTATTAATTGGGATTTCTTTAGAATACCAGGCTGTATATTTTCTACCCCTATATTTAACAGTAGCTTTATTGCATGAATAGCCTAATATATCTTTTGTTTCATTTTCAAGTTTCCATTCTAAAATTGGCTGGTTCTCTTCGTATTGATAGACTATATTTGCTCTATCCTGTACAATAACTTTATTTTCTAAAAATTTTTTAACTAAAACATTTTTCCATTTTTCAGATAAATTAAGTGTCTGATTTAATTCCTTAGCACCTAATTTCTCCAAATGGCTAAAGCCTGACATCAAAGAATCCTTTCGTAAAGAATTGAAATCCGAAAATCTTGAAAAATTCTTTCCTATTTGAAGTAAACATGTAGTTTCCAACTTCTTTTTTTTAGGGCTCTTAACAAATTCTAATTTATAATAAATATTTTGATAACTACTATCTAAGACTTTTTCTTCATATGAATCAGGTTTCATAGAAAAATTTCCTGTTACAGAAATTTGAGCATTTGAAAAAAAGCCTATTGTTAAAAATAATAACCGTAAAAAATTACGGTTCCCATTTATTCCGATGTGCCTTAGCATTTTACATCGTTAAAATGTTCTGCTGCTGCTTGTAATTCTGCCCAGATACTATAATTATCTGCACATAAAGAATACGAAACTCCACAAGGCGCAGTAATTCCAACCCATTGACTGCAAGATTTTCCTCCTTTTACCATTTTAAGGTCTTCGCGAGTTAACTTTTTTAATTTTTTCAATAATTGTATATTTTTTAAATTAAGTTTCAAATATATTCAATTAATTCACAACAAAGAGATATTTTTATTATGTTAAATGTCTTATTTAGCTTGGAAAACCGTAATTTTTATTTGAAAATATTTTCGTATGATATTGAATTAATTTGTCTTATTACGTAAATAAAAAAGCATTCTTGACGAATGCTTTTGATATTTTTGTATAAGTTAAATAATTAACATCAGACAGAAATTTTGCTGATTCTCGTGAGCCGCTGTCATTTTTTATTGCATTTATTATTATCATATTTTACTTAGCACACAAGGCAAGGTTACACCGTATTCCAATAAAATAGGTAGTATCTCACTAACTGTGTAAGTTAAAAAGTTATTCTGGAAAATTTGAGCGTTCAGAGCTCAAAAAATTTTACGGAAATAACTTTTTATTAACTTTAACCTGAGTTCGGGTTAAGCGAAGTTTAAAAATAATTGACCATCATTTACTT
>NZ_JBGCUR010000067.1:0-1594 GCF_041361455.1 Chryseobacterium gossypii
ATGGATATATGAACTGGTGGACAGATGGAGATATACCAGGTTTCGGCAGAATTGTAGATGGAGAAATGGAAATCGGAGCAAGAGAATTAGTGGTTCATAAAATGAAACTTAATTCTGATACATCTTGGGATAATTATAAAAATTGGGCTGACTGGGGGGCTACAGCTATGGGTGGAGGATTTGAATATGCCGCAAAACAAAGGACAGCTCTTTATAATAGTGGCTATTGGATTGATAACCTCGGGCAAATGAGAAGCACTGCCTATGCTGGAAGAGCTAGTGGATCTTTAATAGGATTAAGGAGTGACTACGTAAGAACTACTGCAATGTTTGGAAAATATGCTAAAAGAGCTGGATATGTAGGTTATGCCATTAATGCTGCACAAATAAGCTATGGTGTTTATCAAGATGGTGGAAAGTTTGGTGTTAGGGCCCAAGTAGCAACAGCAGGTGTAGCCGGAGGTCTGGCTGGGGCAGCTGTTGGAGCATGGGTAGGTGCCAAAGTATTAGCTCCTATTGGGGGAGCAATTGGTATAACCTTTTTTGGAGTTGGAGCGGCGCCTGGAGCTGCTATTGGAGGAGCAGTTGGAGGTGTCGTAGGAGGAATATTAGGAGGAATATATGGTGGAGAATATGCTGAAAAATGGGCTAGCGGAATACTAAACAAACCCGATTATTAATTAAATAATTTAATATTTACTATAATCTTTTGTTTGTATTAGTAGAAGCGGTAATCTTAAAAAAATAATATTTATGGAAAGAACTTGGAATTATGTATATTATACAATTTTTAATTTTTATAAAAAAATATATAAGTTATTGTCTTATATAGACCCTTTTAAACTAGTATATAAAATTCCTGCTGTAAAAAAATTTTTTGCTAAGGGAGGAATTGATGATATGAACCAATTTACAGATGAAGTTATTTTTAATAATAAATTAGCTGGATTACACAGCATTTGGGCTGGTATCCAAATGGGAGGTTTAATAATTCTTTTGGAATATGGGCTTTTCAATATTTTTCAGGCAATAATTGGAAAACCTTTAATACAATATATTTGGGAATCTAGACTTTATAAATGGGTTTTTATAATAGGATTATTATTTATACCTTGGGGGCTTAACGAAAAATTACTATTTAAAAGTAATAAATATTTAAAATATTTTGATGAATTTGATGAAGAACCCAAAAGTGTAAGATATAAATGGACATCGATAAGTTTGGGAATAATAGTAGGTGTTTTAGTTTTTTTTATTTCAAGTTTTTTTTTAATGTCAAGAATATATTAATGAATACAATCCAATTGAAATAAAAGTAGCAAAAGAAATTAACTTTAGATCATTATGCTTGTACCTAATAATCCACGAAGTTTTTAATATTGAAGAATCCTGAGAGGCTGTTTCATTTGAAATAGCCTCATTATTTGAATTCATAATAAGGATTGCCGAATTTCCTTGTGACCACGGGATCCAGCTTATTTGGAGAAATAATCGACGTTGTCGGAGAAAGAAATGTAGGTCTATTATATAACCATAAATATTTATATTATGAAAAAAATAGAAGTTTTTTGGAATATCGTCCATTATTTCGATT
>NZ_JBGCUR010000068.1:0-1564 GCF_041361455.1 Chryseobacterium gossypii
GAGGCTGTCTCAAAAGGACAGTCTTTTTTCTGCTCATGTTTTTTTTAATCCATATTTTTTTATGGATTATTATTATTTTTTTGGGTATTTTGAGTTTTTAAAGTCAGAACAAGGTAAGAGTAAGATTTCTCACCCTGCCAGAGCAACTTTTCTCAGATTATGGGCAATAGCAATCAAGCCGGTTTCTATTTCGACTTTGCTTTGACTCCTTAGGAAGAATCTTTTAAATCCTTTATTATGCTTGATTTGAGCAAAAACAGGTTCTACATCGTGACATCTTTGTTTCCTGAGTTTTATTCCCTGTTTTGTATTAAAAAGGCGATGAACCTTATGCCGAAGCTTTGAAAGTTTTGGATTAGAAGGTGAAGAGGTTATTGTTTTGGTTTTCTGGTCTTTATCGAAGTAATTATATTTGATATAGGCTTTAATTCTTTTCTTTTGCAGAAAAATATAGTTCTCTTCTGATCCATATCCGGCATCAGCTACTATTTCCTTTGGAGGTTTATTATAAAGGTATTCAAAGTTCTCAATGTGTGGTAAAAGGGTTTTGGTATCACCAGGATTAGGATGCAGGGTATAATTAATAATGAACTGATTCTCTGTACTGAGCTGAAGATTATAAGCTGGCTTAAGCTGCCCGTTACGCATATGATCTTCTTTCATTCTCATAAAAGAAGCATCAGGATCTGTTTTTGAATAACTGTTTCTGCCACGAAGAATTTCCTGCTGTTTCTGGTATTTTTCAAGATTATCAGGCCAATTCTTTTTAGCGTAATTAATTTTTTGACGGACCTTAGGACAGATCTTCTTCTTTTTTAAAGTAGAATCTATCCTTTCTATAACAGATTTTATTTTTTCTTTATCCATAGACTTAAACACTACCTCGGAAGTATCTTGTATTTCTTCTTTGGCTATCTGCTGAGTGTAGTTCCACAGATCTTCAAGCTGGGATTCTATACGTTCTTTATTCTTTTTAATGGATTTTCCCCATACAAATGTATAGCGGTTGGCATTGGCTTCTATTTTGGTTCCATCTGTAAAAATAGTCTGTAAACTTACCAGACCTTCTTTCTCTAAATACATTACAATTTGTGCAAATATGTCTTTAAGTTCTCCTTTTAACCTTTCACTTCTGAAACGATTCAGTGTATTATGATCAGGGCGGTTCATGGCACTAAGCCACATAAAATGAACATTCTCACCAAGAGCCTGTTCCAGCTTTCTGCTCGAATAAATATTACACAAATAACCATATACCAATACTTTTAAAAGCATTTTGGGATGATACACAGAAGTACCTCCAGGTTTATAATTACGGATTAAATTACTGATATCCAATCCGTCTATGACCGCGGAAACTGTTCGTACAGGATGATTACTTTCTATCAGCTCCGATAAATTCGGAGGAAAAAGAAAATTTTGCTTGGGATTATAATCTTTAAAGACTACCTTTGATTTACTTAACACACAGCAAATTAATCAATTTGCAAATATTAGGAAAGCAAAAGCTTTCCTTTTTTTGTAAAATATAAAAAAGGCTATCTTACTTTTGAGACAGCCTCTT
>NZ_JBGCUR010000069.1:0-1466 GCF_041361455.1 Chryseobacterium gossypii
GATATTCCAAGTAATGTAGACCTGTATGTTTATTTTAACACGCTGTAGTTTAAAATCTTGTAAAGAGACGTGGGAGCAGTAGTAAAAGTAAATGTGATATTTTCATTATTTACTTCTGCTGACCCCATATAGTTTTACTCTCATTTTAACGATTGTTAATTTTGAATAGCTTTACTTCGCACCAATCAATTTCTCCGTTTGTTTACCTGGGATTGCCTCAACCGTCCTTTTTATAGCCGAATAATTCTTGTTCTAATTTCAGGATCTTGTTTGATACCATTTCATATTAAAAATTTCATAAGCCTCAAAAATTATATAATGATCATCTTGGGAAATGCTGAGTATGTTAATTTTTATTTCTGAGAATGGTTTTAAATCGGAGAATATTTAAGCAATATAAAATGAATCTAGTAAATTTATAATTTATATTATATTTGTAACTTAAGTTCCTGTTATTCTAAAAAATCGAAAGCAAAGATGAAAAAAAAGCTATTATTTGTATTTTTCTTTTTACTTTTTTTAATGTCATGCCGGCCTTCAAAAAAAGAATATCTCAAAACTTTTGATTTACCGCTAATGAAGCAAACTGAGGAACTTCTTCTTTCAGGGAATTTAAATGGGGGAATCAATCTCAACCAGAAGTACTTAGCCATCGCTAATGAAGAAAAATATCAGGCTGGTAAAGCAACCTGCTATACTAATCTTGCTCTTATCAATTCTTATACAGGTAATTACAAAAACAGTCTGTTATTTTTACAAAATGCTGAATCTATTTTAAAAGATTCAGATGATATGATCCATAAAGCTTATATGTATATTAATTATGGAAAGCTTAATTCGGAGGAACTTTTTATGCACGATATGGGATATCAATATTTCAATAAGGCATTTTACTGTTTAAAAAAAAGTGAAGATTCTGAAACGAAACAATACCTGCTGCAACAGGTTTACATTAATAAATCCAGCTTTCAAAGAGATTCTTCATTAATCTATCTTCATAAAGCCAGAAATATTAAAAAAGATATCATAACAGAAAGTATGATTGCCCTTGAACATTTCCAAAAAAATGAATTGGATTCAACCAGGGTTTATCTTAATGATGCATTCAGAATAGCAAACAAAGAAAGGTTTCTAAATGGCAATCTTGGTTATTTATATTTTGTTGCCGGAACTTACTACCAAAAAATGCATCAGTATAAAAAAGCTGAAGAAGCTTATCAAAATGCAGTGAAAATTGTGATGGCTACAAAAGAAACTAATGGAGGAAGTCTCCGGTGGCTGTATCTGGACCTTATCAGATTATACAAAGAGACGGGGGATAAGAAAAAAGAATATGAATATACATATCTCTATCATACTGAAAGCGAAAAATTTGAAATGAACCGGATTAAGGCAGCCAGTCTTTCAAATCAAGCCTTTATAGCTGCGATAAAAAACGAAGGAAAAGAAGAAAAAAACAGGATATG
>NZ_JBGCUR010000006.1:0-126166 GCF_041361455.1 Chryseobacterium gossypii
ATTATTTCGGGGAATCGATAGAATATGATCTTAACGGAAATATCACCCGTCTTTACAGAAATGCTAAAAATACTACCAATGGGATGGCCATGCAGATTGATAATTTAACTTATGCATATACTGGAAACCGCCTGAACACCGTTACTGATGCCAGTCAGAATTATGCCGGTTATCCCGATGTATCCGGAAATACTATTTCTTATGATCATAATGGAAATATGACCAGCCATAAGGATAAAGGGATTTTACAAATAGATTACAATTATCTTAATCTTCCTGGTAAATTAATCTTTGACCGAATCTATATTGTAAGAGATCAATTCTCCGGAAGCCCGGAAACACGCAATATTACCACCCAATATCTGTATAGGGCTGACGGAAGAAAGTTAAGTAAGGTATATACTTATGGTATATCCAAAAGCAGTTCGGAAGCTTATACCCTTACAGATTACCTTGACGGTTTCCAATATGAAGGACAAGGAACTTCAACAAAGGTGGCCAGGATATTAAAGTTTGTTCCCACTACAGAAGGCTATTACAATTTTGAAAATAATAAGTATATTTACAATTATACAGATCATCTGGGAAATGTTCGTTTAAGCTATTTTAACAATGGTAGCGGAGCAGAAGTTCTTGAAGAGAATAACTATTACCCTTTTGGATTGAAGCATCAGGGATATAATGGGCTGGCAGGAAATCCTTCTTATCAGTATAAGTACCAAGGACAGGAATTGCAAGAGACTGGTTTTTACTCGTTTAAATGGCGTGAATACATGCCTGATATAGGACGCTTCGCTCAAGTAGATCCGCTCGCTGAAAAATATCCTTATAATTCTACGTATGCTTTCCAAGAGAATAAGTTAGGAATGGGCATTGAGCTGGAGGGGTTGGAATTATTGAAAAATCATACAGGCTTTTTTGCTATTCATGGAAATGCTATGAAAGTCAAACGAGCTCCTATTTCTCAAAGAGATAGTAATGGAAGCCCTACATTTACAGCTGGAGATATTGGACTGTCTACGAGTGGCTACAATCCTAATGGGGCAAGAATGTCTTCAGGAAATACAGGCTTAAGACTTGATTCTTATAAATATGACGGACCTGTGCCTGATGCAGTGCAGATGCAAAATACAAGAGATAAAATATCAACTAAAGTTCGCCAGAGTTTTAAAACCACAAAAACAGGTGCGGAAATGTGGAATATTAAACAGTACCGAGCTGATCAAGCAAGTGCAGCAAGTAGTGGCATAAAGGAGATTGTAAAATTGGCAAAATTAGGAGCGAATATTCCTGATGCTATTAAAAGCACAAGCGACTATGTACAGGCAGTAAATGATGTTACAGCAGTAAAGTCTCAGGCTGTGACGATGGATCAAGCAATTAAATATGTTGACGGAAGTGGAATTGAAATGAATCAACAGACTAGGAATGATGTAGTAAATTATGTATTTGATGGAACATTGCCTGACCCTAATGCAGGATTAATGCCAAATTCCTTAATCATCCAGAATGGAGCAGAAATTATGAGAACTAATGGCATCCCTATTCAACCACTTGATGAACAATTAACAACAAAAAGTAGAAATATACCTCAATAATGAAAACAATTAAATACATTTTAGGAATACTATTCTTATTGAATATAAGTTGCTGTGTAAATCAGAAGAAAAAGGATGAAGAGCAAATCAAAGAAACAGTTATTAAATACTGGAAAGCGGTTAAGGAAAATGATTTAAAATCATATAATAGCTTAATTTACGATTCAGAAAATTATCTTGGTGTCACTGCGTCCGAATTATTTTTTTTAAACAAGAATTATGATGTAATTAACTCAAAAGAAAACGTTTTAAATAATATTAGGATAAAGGATACTACAGATATTATTCCAAGTGTTAAAATGAAATATGTTCAGTATACATACAAGAAAGAGAACGATAGTAATAATCTGAAAAAACCTTTGATTATAACACTGATGTTTTACAAACAAATGGGACTTGATAAGATATACTATCCAGTAATTTTACAAAACCATATAGGTTGGGATAAATAAATAATAGCAACACCACTTATCAAATGGTGTTGCTATCAATATAAATTTCAAGGACAGGAATTACAAAATGAAACAGGATGGTATAGCTTTAAATGGAGAAATTATATGCCGGATGTGGGAAGATTTTTTAATGTAGATCCGCTTGCGGAAAAGTATGATGATTATACACCTTATCAATTTTCATCTAATCAACCTGTTCACGCAAAAGAGTTAGAAGGTTTAGAAAGTTTTAATGATTTAAACAAGAGATTATCCCTCAGCAAAGGGCAATTTCGGATAAAAGAGTTCAAGCGTATGCGGCGGAGGCTAAAAATAATTTTAGTAATGTGTTTAATGGTAAATTATCTGTACAACCAAAATTAGGTGCTCTAGGTGGAGAAGTAGGAGTAAGTTTAGGACCATTGAAGGGGCATGTAGGTGGTGCCGTTGCTAAAGTTGAAGGTTCTTTAAATACACAAAAGCCATCTGTTAATGTAAAAGCTGATGGTTTATCTGTAGAAGGATCATTAGGAGTTAAGAATGCTAAAATGGAAGGTAGTGCTTCTGCAATTTCAATGGAAGGAGAAGGAACAATAAAGAATGGTAGACCTTCTGGAAGTTTTAATGCTGAAGGAGGAAAGGTAGAAGGGAAGATTACAAATGGTAGTGTTTCATTAGATTTGTCGGATTTAAAAATTGGTGGAGAAGTTAAATTATTTAAAGCTGTTCATGTTGGAGCTGAAGTAAATGTAGGTGAGGCTATAAAAGGAACTGTAAATGCTATAAATATGGTAGGGACGGCAGTAGGAAACTATTTCCAAGAGAAAATAAACGATGTAAAAGAGAAAATAAATAGTAACTAAGATATGAAACTAAACAACTTGAATCTAAGTAGTAAAGAAATTGTAAATATTGTTAAATATTCCACTATAGGAATTTTAATACCAATGTTTATTATTAGTGTTATTTTCAATGCTTTAGGGTGGACATCTTCTACTTTAAATGATGAAAAGGTTACTGGAGTAAAATCATTATTAGTATTTGTGATTACATTTCCCTTATATATTATATTGTTTTTTATAATACAGTTCTGTTATATATATATTGGTTTGAAGATATATAATTTCCTAGTAAAGCTATTGAAAAAATAGAAAAACATCCACTCCGCAAAGTTTGTAACTTTGTGCTAACAATAAAAAACCAAAATATTGAATGTACCTGTACATGCTTCACATACTGAAATTGACAATAAATATCGCTATAATGCATATAATGCAGTAGTTAGAGAGTTAAATCAAAAAGAAGAGAAGAAACCATGAAAAAAGCTATAATTATTCAGATAATTAATATTATATATTTTATATTAATAGTGACTTTTCTTAGAAGATTAAACCTATTCAAATTCGGGAGACTTTGCTAAATAACAAAACCCGCCGCTTGAAGGTGTCAAAAGGGCATCTTCTTTGTGTTTATAAAAAGTACAAACTTACAGTGAATACTCTTATTTAGCTTTATCTTTCACCAAAGCATCAATAACAAAAAAATACTTACAATTAGCTTCCCAAATTCTCAACAAGAAATAGGTGGAACGCTTCCTTCCAGCCTTACAATGTGTAATAGGATAATTAAAGTGGACGGAGAACCGCCAATGATAAAATATAATGCTTCATTCTGATCCCGTATTATCCAAGAACCAATCAGATAACTTAATTGTCAAATTATACAAAGACATAATTATTCAACTACAATATTTCATTATATTTGTTAAACACACTTATGACGGAAAAACTACTTCAATACCTTTGGAACTATAAGGTTCTCAAATATTTTGACTTCAAGGACATTGAAGGAAATCCTATTGAGATTTTGGATTTTGGAAAATGGAATTTGGATGCGGGCCCTGATTTTCTGAATGCGAAAATTAAAATCAACAATCTGGTTCTTGCCGGAAATATCGAGATTCACATTAAATCATCCGACTGGATCTTCCACAACCACTCCGGAGATCCTAACTATCAGAATGTCATCCTTCATGTGGTTTTCCAAAATGATATGGATCTTGATGAGCTAAAAAGCCGGAATATTCCCACTATAGAATTAAAAGATCATATCGCAGAAAATCTGCTTTGGAAATACGAGAAACTGGTCAGCGGGCAACAATTCATAGCCTGCGAAAATATTTTTGACACCGGGAAAGTTCCTGTTGGCTTTCATGAAGGGAATGTCCTGAAAAAGCTGGAAGAAAAATCTTTAGAGCTGGAAGAAAGTCTTGAACAATACAAGAATAATTTTGAGGCCGTTTTATTTCACAGTCTTGCCTATTCTTTCGGATTGAAAGTTAATGCTCTGATCTTCCGGCAGATTGCTGAAAGCATAGACTTCAGTATCATCAACAAAATCCGGCAGAATAATTCTCAGCTGGAAGCTTTATTCTTTGGGATCTCAGGATGGCTGGAACGTCCCGGGGACGAACAAATGGAAATATGGAAAAGGGAATTTGATTTCCTGAAAGCAAAGTTTCGGATCACCAATTTACATTTCCATCCGAAATTTTTAAGATTAAGACCTCCTAACTTCCCTACTATCCGTCTGTCACAACTCGCGAGCCTCTATCAGCAACAAAATCTTTTCTCAAAAGTGATTTCCGCAAAAAGCTTTGATGAACTAGCCGGAATTTTTAAAGACGTGAAAGCCTCAGCATATTGGAACAACCGTTTTAATTTCGGGAAGATCTCAAAAGTCAATCAACCCAAATTCTTAAGCAGTGATTTCATAGAGCTAATTACTTTAAATACCATTCTTCCCTTAAAATATACTTATCATAAATACCATCACGAGGAAATTGCAGATGAGATCCTGGAATTTTATAAAAGCATTTCTCCGGAAAAGAATTCCGTAATCAACAGTTGGAAAAATCTGGGATTGCAAATTAAAACCGCTTTGGAAAGCCAAAGTCTCATTTATCATTATAAAAGCTGTTGTGAAGAAAAAAATTGCTTAAATTGCAGTATCGGATTTAAACTTTTAAAAGATTCATAAAAATGCTTGATAATATTCGCCATAAAATGGAAAGAGAATGGTTTGGTGTACTCACCAGAATGGGAGCCAAACTGGGAATTCCTGTGTCTAAACTGAGAGTTTTTTTCATCTACTCTACCTTTGCAACAGCAGGGTTTTTCTTCCTGATTTACCTCGGGCTGGCATTTACACTCTGGATCAAGGATATTTTCATTACAAGAAGACCAAGCGTTTTTGATCTGTAATATGGAATTTTTGCAAGTTACCTCACCTGATGATTACAGAGTAGAAGAAATCTATAATTCATATTCTGACACCTTCCCCGAAGATGAAAGAAGAGACAGGGATAAGTTTATGAACCTTTTTATAAATCCGAAAGTCAAAATAATCTCTGTTCTGCATGAATCCGAAGACGCGGGCTATCTTATTATATGGGAATTAAGCCATTATGTTTTTGTAGAGCATTTTGAAGTTTTTCCTCATTACAGAAACCGGAAGCTGGGTTCAGATATTACGGCCCATTTGCTCAGAAGCTATCCGAAAATTGTTTTGGAAATCGAGCCTGACCATTTGGGTGAAGAAGCCAGGAAAAGATATTCATTTTACCTGAAAAACGGTTTTACTCTGATCGATGAAATGTATGTGCAGCCAAGTTATGGCCATGGAAAGAAAACACTTGATCTTTGGCTGCTGGCCAATTATTCCCCCGAGAATTTAAAGGAAATAAAAGAAGAGATCTATGATGTTGTATATCATTAAAATAAGTAAAGCGGCTGTCTCAAAAGTACCCCCTCTCTCGGACTCCTGTCTGACAACTTTTGTCATTTAAGAGATTCTCAGAGCGTTAATTTACCTTTTGAGACAGCCTCTTTATAGTTCTTTAAGCTTAAATATTCCATATTAGATCTAATTAACCTCATATTCCAGCTTTATGGTAATACTCGCCTCTTTCTCTTTGGAAGAAGTATTGAAAGTACCGCCATATGAATAATCCTCGTTAGAATTAGGAGCAGTGATCTGGATAACTCCCATGGTCGCTTTTTTAAGCGGCCCCAAACTGCTGCCTGAGTTTTCAGCAATTTTTTCAGCACGCTCTTTAGCATCCTTTGTGGCGGCAGCAATCATTTCCTGCTTTACGGCAGCTAATTTGGTGAAAAAATAAGAAGGCGGAGAAGAAGTAAACTCTATTCCCCGGTTGATAATTTCCGTAATATTCCTGGAAAGATTTTCAATTTTGGCTACCTCCTTACTTTCAATGGAAACTTTCTGTGTCAGATTATATCCCGAAAATTCCCCCTGAACATAATTTCCATTGGAGTCATTATAGCTCCTGAACTGCTTTTGAATGTCTACGGAAGAAAATACGATCTCATTCTGCTTAATCCCTTTGGAAAGAAGATAATCATTAATGATCTTTCTGTCCAGGGCGAGCTCGTCATAAGCCGATTTCAGATCAAAATTAGTTTTGGAAAAACTTCCGGACCAGGTGATCAGATCAGAGGTGAATTGTTTAGTTCCCAATCCGGTAACTGAAATGGTGTTTTCCGATTTATTCCTGTTCTTAACAGCATTCCCCAATAAGCCTAACCCGATGATAAAGCCGAGAGCGGCGATAGCAATTGCAATAATGTTTTTATTCATAAAATTTGTGAATTTGATTAATAATTTATTAAAGCTAAGCATTTAATTGCAATAATATCAATTCCTTATTTCTATTTATTTTAAAACACCAAATTAATGTTTATTACCTTTCAGCCTTTCAAGATACAATGGAATTGTTTCTTCCATTCTCAGCAACACTCCGGATAAGTTTCTGGCTTTTACATAAGTCCTTACCTGGGGTTTCACAGCAAATGAAAATTCGATAAACTCGGAGATCCTTTCGGCAGGAATCCCTGCTTTTGTAAAATATTCGTCCTCTACCCGCTTACGTATCCAGGAAATATGTTCCTGAAGATCATCATATCTGTATTGTCGCTTTTGCCTTCTCGCCTTACCGCTGATCAGATCATAAACCCCTTGTACATTAAGGTTTCCCAGCAACATTGGAAGGAGAACGCTTTTTACCTCCGCAGGTTTCTCCCTCATCTTACCCACCGGCTGCGGGAGCCCTACTGCGTTTTCTACAATTTCACCCCGATCAATCTTGGCAACAGATCTTGAATCTTTCGATAGATCACCGGTTAATTTTCTTACATTTACTTCTTTTATTTCTTCAGGAATCCTGGCCATGGTAATGGTCAGGCGGTAATTGATACCATCCGTTAAAACTTTTTTTGCCATTCTTTCATAGCCGGGCTTTACAAACCTCAACTCATCATTAGCTGACGCCGGGATAGAAAACTGACCTTCTGCATCGGTTAAGACTTTGGTATCCGTAGATATATTGATGACCGTAACACCAGACAGATAAAAGTCATCTTCATTGGTGACGCTGCCAATAACGATCTGTTGTGCATGAAAGCCGACAAAAATAAAGAGAGAGATTATGTATAAACCCTTAGCAGCCTGCCTTACCATCAGCTGTTATTTTTGAGTTTGCGGTGCTCTGTATGATGAGATCTTCGTCAGCACTGCTCTTTGGAACCTGTACAGATCCGCATTACTGCAATAGCCGTATTTTAAAATAGCTTTTCTTTCAAAGCCACTTTTAAGGACATGAAGAACGAAATGCTCAATCAGGGGTTTTTCAATTTTCAGATCTTCAAAATACTGATCGCCCAGAGCTGTTATCAAATATTTCATCAGGTCCAGGTCATCCCATTTATCTTTTATCTTTCCTATGGTAAATGTTCCTTTGGTAACGGGCTGTACAAATTCACCCGGTTTCGGGGCCATTGTTTTCGGATCAGATTTCATGGCAATATAGCGGTCTATATCTTTTGCCAGCTTTTCGACCTTTCTGGGTCTGTTCAGGTTTTTAGAATCCACTTTCAGGTCACCGGTGATGCCCTGCCTGATTTCAACTTCAGGGATCAATGTTGCCGCTCTCACAAGGGCAATATTGATCGGAGAGCCGATATTTTCCGTTGTTATTTTCCTGTTGGCCCGTTCGTAGCCATTTTTTACAATACGAAGTTCATCCCCGGATCTTCCGGCAATCATAAAATGCCCATCCCTGTTTGTGCTAACCCTTTCATCCGTCCTGATATTAATTACCGTAGCATCGGGCAATTCTGCGTTATCTTCCGAAACTACCTTACCAAAAATATATTCCTGAGCATTTGCATTGATGAAAAGTATGGTAAATAAGAAAAAGAATAATTTAAGTTTCACGGGCTGTTTATTATAACGCAAAACTAAAATTATTTTTAGATTATAGCATAAGTTTAACCACAGTTAACGTGTTTTAGGATTTATTTTAGATTTTGCTGCTTAATTTTGTTAAATAGCTTCCTGAAATTGTTAAAATTCACTTATATTTTAGCTAACTTGCATATCCAATTCCTATCATAAGCATGCAAAATTCCTATACAGTTATCAACGCTTCCGCAGGATCAGGGAAAACGTATGCCCTAGTTCAGCGGCTTTTGATGATCTGTCTTCGTTATCCTAATCAGCAACATTCGATCAGGAATATCCTTGCGTTGACGTTCACCAATAAGGCGGCTAACGAAATGAAGGAAAGGATCCTGTCATGGCTGGGAAATTTTTCCGGGGAAAGCTTTGCAGACAATCCGGATCTAAAGAATATTCAGAAAGCATTTGAGGAAGAAGGAATAAAAATAACCATCGACGAGCTTCATCTCCGGTCTAAAAAGCTGTTGGATTATATCCTTCACAACTACTCCACTCTGAATATCGGCACCATAGACCGTTTCAATTCAAGGCTTGTAAGAAGCTTTTCCTATGAACTGGGGCTGGCTAAAAACTTTAATCTGGAAATAGAAGCAGAGCCGTTCCTGATTGAAGCTGTGGATAAGATGCTTGACCAGATCGGGGAAAATGAAGCCATCTCCAAATCATTTATGGATTATGTGGATTACAGTCTGGAAAATAATGAAAGGATCAACCTTAACAAAAGTCTTTATGATTCAGCCAAGGAATTTGTAAAAGATATCCATTACGAGCATCTGAAAAACAATAAAGGTTTTGATGATACCAGCTACGAAAACATTAAAAATACGATCCGGAAGGAGATTGTGCTTAACAGGAAGCATTCTGTAGAGCTTGCCGAAAAGTCCATTGAACTGTTTAAATCCAGAAATATTGACATTGAGGATTTTGCCCAGGGAAAAAATGGCATAGGAGGCTTTTTTGTAAAAGTTTTGGATTTCTATCATCAGAAACGGACAGGATTCCCCTTTCCTACCACGCAGGAAGAATCTGTAGTCAATAATTACAGAAAAGGAGCCGCTTCTAAATCAAAACACAAGGAGAGTGAGATTTTTGAGATTCTGGACCAGTTGCTTGAGAACAGGATGCGGCTGATCCTTTTACATATTGAAACCCAAAAAAAGGAAAAAATCCTGTCTGCGCTTCTTCCCTTAAAGGTAAATAAAGATATTCAGGATGAATTAAAGAAAATTGAAGAAGAAAACGACCTGGTGCTGCTTTCCAAATTCAATATCCTTATCAACGAAAATCTGAGAAATGAGCCGTCTGCATTTATTTATGAAAAAGTAGGGTCACAATTCCAACACTACTTTTTTGATGAGTTTCAGGATACTTCAGAACTGCAATGGCAAAATTTCATCCCGTTAAGGGATCATAGTGTTTCCATTGAAAATACTTCCTTTACTCTCGTAGGAGATCCCAAACAGAGCATCTACAGATTCCGGGGCGGAGAAAGCAAGCTGATGCTGGATATTATCAATAAAAAGGAAACTTCACCGAAAGAGGCGGAACTACTGGTATTAAAAGACAACTGGCGGAGCGCAAGAAACATTGTAAACTTTAATAATGAGCTGTACAGATTCCATTCCGATATTTTGGAGGAAGAGCACAGAAAAATTTTCGGAACGGATGCCGAACAAACTCCTAAATCTACCATTGAAGGCCGGGTAAAAGTGAATCTCATTGAAAATCTCACCAACGAGGATTTTTACAATGACTCTTCAGAAAAAATGCGAAAAGACATTCAGGAATGTCTGAACAATGGCTTCAAATTTTCAGACATTACCATTCTGTGTCGCGGCAACTTTGATATTTTCAGCTATTCCCAAAGGCTGGGTAATCTGAAGGTAAATTACAACGGTGAAGAGGTCAATATCAAAACGATTTCTGAAAAAGGACTTACCCTGGAGCTTTCTGATACCTTAAAAGCGGTGATTGAATTCCTGAAATGGGAAACCAATCCTAAAAACAAGCCTGATCTGATCATGATGATGTATTACCTGAATAAGCTGGGCAGAATCCATATGACAGATTTTACACTGGAAATGAAAGAAATTCTTGAAATAGAGTCCCATGAAGAAATTCTGCGGTTTATTCAGCGTAAATACTCTTTAAAGCTTAAGCAGGATAGTTTTCCAAAATTTAACCTCTATAATTTTGTGGAATATTACATCAATGAATTTTCCTACGAAAATAAGGAAACGGATTTCCTTCTCAATTTCCTGGAAATGCTCTTTAATTTTACACAAAATGCGGGGGCCAGCACCAAAGAATTTTTGAAATACTGGGATGAGGAAGCCTCAAAATTCACCATTCAGGCTTCGGAAAATATTGATGCCGTTCAGATCATGACCATCCACAAAGCAAAAGGACTGGAGTTTCCTGTGGTTTTTATCCCTATGATGAACAAAAACCGGGATACAGAATTTGCCCACTGGTTTGAAACCAGTAATAATGAATCCTTAAGATCTGTAAATATCAACCAGTTCAGCAAAAACCTTGAAGTTTATGATGAAGAGATACAGAGATTCAACAGGCAAAATTCCTACAAGAACTTTATAGACAGGCTATGCCTGCAATATGTTGCTACAACAAGACCTGTAGAACAGCTGTTTTTCTATATACAGAAAGCGAATAAAACTTCCAATAACCTTGAGCTGCTGGAATTCCTGCAAACTAAAAATCCGGGGAACGCCGATGAATTTGATGTGTATGAAGTAAGCCCGGAAATACTCAGAAAGCATTCCAAGGATAAAATTTCATTGTTCAGGACAAGGGATATTCGCAACCTCAAAAATATTAATGAAAAGAGCACTTCAATAAGAATTGCCACTCCTTCCAAAAACTACCAGGTCCGTAATGAAAAAGTAAGAATAGGCCTTTTTGTGCATGAACTCTTATCACAAATAAATACAGCAAAAGACATTCATAAAGTGCTCGAGCGCTATGTGCTGGAAGGGCAGATTACTCTGGAAGAAAGAAATGAAATCCAACAAAATCTACAACAGATCATTGTAACATATTCTGAATTTTTTGATGAAAAATGGGAAGTTATTAATGAAAAAGACATCATGATCTCGGAAAATGGAGAAAACAGAATTTATCGTCCTGACCGGATTTTAAAGAATGATGAGGGCTATGTTATCGTTGATTTTAAAACAGGAGAAGAAACAGAAAAAAATGAAAGACAAATTGAAAATTATAAAAAAATATTGGAAGGTTTGGGAAGAAAAGTTTTGAAAACACAGCTTATTTATTTGTAAAACAGCTTCTGCGGCCTCGTCTTGACGAGGCCGCAGAAGCTTTCAATCAAGTCTAAAAACACTAAAATAGATTAATTGTAAAAATATAAAACAAATTATTTTTTATTGATATATCAATTATATTGTATCAATAAAATTCAATTATGGTACAGGCAGAACAAACTATTTTTTACAGCATTGAAATTAAAAACTTACAGACAGTTATGGAAATATCGGAAAATATGAAATCTGCCGTTTTACAAAAACTTGCCGCAAAGCATCCTTATATGGACTTAAAAGGGTCGGTATTTACGGGCATTCCTGGGAGGTTATTTTGCATTACGGGCTTTACTGCCTTTCTGATACTTACCATGTTGGAATTGCTTCCGCACCAGGTGATGTAACCGAAGGAGCCGTAAACGAACCTTATATGGGATTATGGAAAGATAATGAAAAAGGTTATGAATTTGCCACTACCATCTGAAAGGCAAACTGCTTTTCATTCATGGAACGAGTGATATCAGTGCTCCTTTTTCTGTTACAGTAAGAATGATTGATGCCTTAATTAAAGCTAATAAACCGTATGATTTATTCTTAATGCCTCAGCGGGATCACTCATTGGAAGATGAAAAATATGTAAGTGATGTAGTAAAGAATTATTTTGAAAAAAATCTTAAATTGAAAAATACGGATTGAGGGTACTGGAAAAGAGTAAATTGTTTAAATTTTTGGGGCCTCGTCTTTGACGAGGCCCCAAAAATTTTATATTTAGAATAATATTCAATTAAGCCTTTGTATCCGGTGTGAATACTCTTTGTGCCAATTCCTGATCAAAAAGATAAAGTGCGGATGGGTTGTCAGAAACCATTTTAATTTTGGTTACCAGCTGAGAGGCGCTTGCCTCTTCTTCTACCTGCTCATTGATGAACCACTGTAAGAATGACGTGGTTGCAAAATCTCCTTCATCATTGGCATTTTTAACAATATTAAAAATACTTTGGGTTACTTTTTTCTCATGTTCCAATGCTTTTTCAAAGATATCCGTTGTATTGGCAAACTCATGAGGCGGTTTCGGGATCTCTCCAATAATGATTTCTCCGCCTACATCATTTAAGTAATCGAACATCTTATCTGCATGCATTAATTCTTCTTTACTTTGCACTCTAAAATAATTGGCAATCCCGTCAAGATCTTTAGCCGAGAACCAGGCTGACATTGAAAGATAATATTGGGCCGCATATTGCTCATGGGTAATTTGTTCATTAATTAATTTTGCAATTTTTTCGCTGATCATATTGATAAAATTTATATTTCAAAATTATGGAAATAAACCCCGAATTCAAAAGATTAAGGAAAATTAATACAAAAAAAGAGCGGAATTTCTTCCGCCCAAAACACATTAAAAAATCAAAATTATATGCTATGAGTTAGTTGCCGGAGCCACTGTATTCATTTGCCTTTTCATTTTTCCGTCTTTCATTTTTGCTTTTCTCTCTTCCATTTTAGCTTTTCTGTCAGCCTGCCATTTGTCATATTGTTCCGGCGTTAGAATTTTTTTCATGTCGGCATCCATTTGTGCTCTTTTGGCTTTCATCTGCTCCATTCTCGCTTGCCTGTCAGCCTTATTTTTTTCAAACTCGTTTTTCATTTCTGCCTTCCTTTTCTCATGAAGAGCTTTGATCTGATCTACCTGAGACTGATTTAAGTTTAAATCTTTTTGCATCTTTGCCAGACGGTCCTGCTCTTTCTGTTGCATTTTTTGCTGAAATTCTGCTCTTCTTGCTTCTTTATCCTGGGAAGTAGGGGTCTGTTGTGCCATTGCGAGACTTCCGAAACCGATAAATGCTATTGCTAAAACTAATTTTTTCATTTTTAAATAATTAATTAATTGTTATACATCTTTTTGATTATACATTAAAAAGAAAGTTAAGCGATAAAATTCATAAAAAATGTTAAATTTCAATACTAAAACAATAAAAAAAAGAGCAGATTATAAAACCTGCCCTTCACACCACTTAAATATAATATATGAAAATTAATTTTTTACTAATCTTTGCCTGAATCCTCCCCCTCTGTTATCATTTCCTCTGTTGTTATTCTGTCTTGGGGCCGGGTTTTCAATTCTTTCCTGACGGAATCCGCCTCCATTTCTAAATCCATTATTGTCAGCCCTTCTCATCGGCGATTTTTCTCTTATTGCCTCCTGATTTTTTCTAAAACCATTATTATTTCTGAAGCCTCCATTATTTTTCTCCGCATTTCCTCTGAAACCTCCATTGCTTCTTATGCCTTTTTCATTATCAGAATTGCGGAATCCTCCTGAATTATTTCTTACACCATTGTCAGCTTGCCCACGGAAACCTCCTGTATTTCCATTACCGTTGGATCCTCTGAAACCTCCGGGATTATTACGGTTAACCCTAACAACATTTAAAATCGGGTTATCCTGACGGAATCTGCTTCTTTCAACCTTGTAAATATTGATGTTTACGTTCCTGTACCGAGGGATCGGCCTGAATCGCGGAGCATAATATGTTCTTCTGTAATTCTGGAAGTAAACTACCGGATTATATCCATGATAATAATTCCTCTGGAAAACAATGAATACTCTTGGTCCCATGATTCTTTGCAGTGCATAGAATCTGTCGTAATACCATCTGTCAGGATTATATCTGTAAAAATTATTCCAGGCAGAGAAAGTTACATAAAGATTATTCAGATGCAGGATCTGGTCGATCTGCCAGCGTGATAATCTGTTTTGGGTAAAGAATACATTCCAGTTGATATTAACAATACTGTTTCTGTAGTCATTATAATAGCTCTGGTAATAATCATTTGGATAATAATCCGAAGGATAGTTATAATAATAGTCATCAGGAAAATAGTTCTGATCATCCTGATCAGTATAATACCCTCCGTTATCGTAGTACCCGTCGTCATCCCAACCGTCATTCGGATATTGCTGAGCAAACGACAATGCCGATAAACTCAAAGCTAATCCTATAAATATTTTTTTCATTCCTATAGTTGTTAATTGGTTAGTATGCAGTAGAATATCTCTATTCTATCTTTTTGATTACAATAAAAAAAAGAAGTTAAATCTTTTGATTAAACTTCTTTTAAATTATTGTTAATTAATTGATAATCAGATAAAAAATTTATACTCTTCCGCTATCTTCGATCCAGGTCGCAATTTTTTGGTTAAATGCTTTCTTTTCTTTCAGATCTTCAAGCTTTAAATGCATCCTATAGCGCCAGTAATGCGGGAAAACAGCAGGATTGTTGATTCTTTCGTGATCCAGGTTCTCATTGATCAGCTCCTCATCAGTAGCGAAAAACTCCTGTATCGGGAAAATAGCCAGCATGGCATCGGTATAAAGATGCTGTTTCATAATGATCTCCGCCAAATGAACACTTAACTCTTCGGGGGCCTTTCCGTACTGGATCAACTGCTGATTAAAATATTGCTGGGTAAGTACAGGATCTTCCTTCCACCATTGCCTTAGAGTGGAACTGTCATGTGACGAGGCAGTAACAACATTCAAATAGCTGGCATGCTTGGGATTATAAAATGGAATGCTCTCTGCGGGCATGCGCTGAACCTTCAATGCAATAATTGCCAGCTCATCCATAACTACCGGAACACAATCCGGAACCATTCCCAGATCTTCACCACAGATCAGCATTTTAGTGGCATTTAAGATCACAGGGAGCTTTTCCATTGCCTTTTTATACCAAAGATAGTCCTGTCTTCTGAAGAAATAATCATGGTATAAGTCATAGATGGCTTTCTTTTCCCAATCTGACAGGAATTTGTAAGAATCTGTATTGTAAACATTAAATCTCGGATGATAAACCGTTTCCCCGTCTCTTTCTTCCGTTAAAAACAATACATTGGCACAGAGGGCGATCAGCCGGTCTTCGATTGGACCCCTCGGGTTTTTCTTAAAGAAATCCACCAGCTTTCTCTGGGTATTGAATTCTTCTTTAAAAGAATAGGTCCCATCAAAATTATTATCAATAAACTCAAAGGCTTTTTCCTTGTTCTCTCCGAAATAATCCCAGAGGATCTGATCATTAATGAACGGCTTACAATATCTGTCAAAGCTAAACGGAATATGGTAAGCTTTAAATTCATCCGAAACAACGGGAACAGCCGGATAAAAATATCCCAGGATACCCTGGGTAGCCGAAACCGGCATTCTCCAGATTCTGAAAAACCCTAAGATATGGTCGATCCGCATGGCATCAAAATACTGTTCCAATGCTTTGAATCTGTTTTTCCACCATCTGTAGTCATCTGCCTTCATAGCCTCCCAGTTATAGGTAGGAAACTCCCAGTTCTGACCAAGCTCTGTAAACTGATCAGGCGGGGCTCCTGCCTGGAAATCCATTCCGAATAATTCCGGCTCTTTCCATGCTTCTACAGAGTACCGGTAAATACCGATCGGCAGATCCCCTTTTAAGGAAATCCCGAGACTATGCGTATAATCAACAGCTTCTTTCAGCTGTTGATGAAGCTGATACTGAACCCAGGCATGAAGCATTGCCGAATCATATTCCTTGTTTTTTACAGAAAAGAATTGGGAAATTTTTCCGGCGATATACTTTTTATGGGTCTTCCATTCGTTAAAATTGGGAGTTTTATATTTATCCCTTAATACACAAAATGCAGAATACGGTATCAGCCAATCTTCATTTTCTTTTATAAACTTTTTGAAATTCCTGTCCTTATAAATATTTTCTTTTTCGGCATTGAAAATGGCTCTCAGATATTTCCACTTTCCTGAAATGACCCGCTCATAATCAATTAGCTCAAGGGCATTCAGCGCTTCCTTTTCTGAACTGTATTCTTCTATCAGCTCTGCCGGTAAAGGAAAATCCAGACTTTCTAAAGAGATATACTGCGGATGCAGGGCATATACGGAAACTGCCGCATATGGATAAGAATCTGTCCATGAGTAGTTAGCCGTGGTATCATTGATAGGAAGAATCTGAATGATTCCGAGATTCGTCTGAACAGCCCAGTCCGCCAGCTTCCTGATATCCGCGAACTCACCTACCCCAAACCCCGTTTCACTTCTCAATGAGAATACAGGAACTGCAACACCTGCATCGTGGTACATCTGGTAGAGCTTAAACTTAAAGTAATGATTGGAAACAATCTGAAGGACATCCTTTAACGGATTTGCGGTTGTAAACCTGTTTTCACCCGTTTCCACATCGATGACTCTTTCCTGGATCCTATCGTAAATGCAATACTTATATTGTACAAACCCATTTTCCGGGATCTCTACCGATGTTTCCCAAACTCCCAATTCGGTCTGGGATAAATGGATAACTTTTTCGTAATCCCAGTTTCCCAGAGAGTCTGTATTTCCGAACAAAACGATTTTCCAGTCCGAATTGTACAACGGCGCTTCAATCCTGAATAAGTGTGTATGTTTTTTCAAAACTGAGTTCTTCTCGGGAACAAATTGGTTCAGTTTATTATGAAGGATTTTATTGTTAAGGTAATTCTCCGGAAAATTCTTGTTATTCCATTCGTCAAAAATTATAAATTCCTTATAGTTATGAGGAAAATTAAGATGGTGCGGAACAAATTCCTCTCTCAATAGATTTCCTCTTTCATCTATAAGCTGATACTTATAAGAAACCGCTTTTGAAAAATAATCTACTTCACATTTCCATAAACCATTTTCATCATAGAACATTTTATGGGTTCGGGAAACAGCGTCTTCCTGATTGATAACCAACTGCAAATTTTCCCCCGATCCGGCACTGTAACCTATATTAAAGTATAGTTTCATTATATTTTTTTATAAAAGTACATTTTAATCTCGAAAAATAAAACTTATTGAATATCAAATATTCATTAAAAAAACCTTCTCAAAAGGTTCGAAAAGGTTTTTAATTTTCCGGCAAAGTTAACAGATTATTCTGTTACCAGAATTTTCTTGTTCAATAATATTTTTCCCGATTCATCTGTAATGCTTATAAGATATGCACCATTGATAAGGTTTTTCAGATATACCTGTTGATTTAATAATCCTCCTTTTACCGACAGATTCTGTTTCATTACATTTTTACCGGACATATCAAAAACATTCATCTTCAGGTTTCCTTTTACCGATCTGTCATTGACATTGACGTTGATAAAATGTTCATCCACTTTAGTAGGATAGATATCAATATTAGCCAGTGAATTGATAGAATTTGCCTTGTCATTTACAAAGTATTTGCTGGCCAGGTCATAAATATGCAGATTCAGATTTCCCGGCAGTTGTTTTGCCTGTAAAGTTTCCAGGTTTACCTCGTATAATGGGGCTCCCTTCGCACTGGCAATAATTATGTTTCCTTTTGCGTTCACTGCGGCTCCATTTACAGAATAGTTTTCCGGGATCCCTGTAATTTTTCCGATAAATTCAGCTTTTAATTTTTTTGTCTCTATTTTAAACACATTTCCTGAGGTTGAAAAAACATAGAAATTGTTATCTGTGTCTGCTACCATATCACCTCCGAAACCTGTCTCGACAGTTGTAAAAGAATTTTTTCCGTTCGCCGTATCATCTTTTATAATCCCCAGATTATTGACAACATATTGATTCCCTTTTCTGCTGATCTGGATAAACTGGGTTCCGGAATTGTTGATGGCATAAATATTCCCGTCATATCCTGTTGTCATTCTGGTCATATGGGAATTAATATCGCAGGATGTTACATTCACAACATTATTTTCCACCAGGGTAATATTTTTCGTTTCCGGGTTTAAAATATAAATATTGGATGAAAACATCGGCATGTACACCAGATTGTTATTACGGGAGTCAAAAGCCAGGGTAGCCATGGTAATCGCCTGGGAATTGTTATAAGAATTCTTATCTTCTGCTATTGAGGAATTCCTTGTCTGGGAAAATACTTTTGCAGGAGAATCGGCCTTAAAGACAGCTTCTCCGGAGATTCCGCTGGTAACGTCTATCGCCCGGAAGTCATTGAAAACAATACCCGGAGTATCTTTTCCGGTAAGGGCAAAAAAATCTTGCTGTGCGTAAGTGCTCACACCCAGCCACAGCAAGAATAAAGAGGATAAATGTTTTTTCATAATAATGTAGGATTTAGATTGTAATTATTTTAATATTACTAAGTTACACAATCCGGATTGAATAACAAAAAATCTCTACCAATTGAATAAACATTTATAATTGTTTCATTTAATTGTTTGTATTTTCCATTTAGCGGCTTGGGGCGGCCGGATATCAGTTCAGGACATAGGTTGTGCCATCCCTGCCATCCTTTAGCTCGATGCCTTCAGCCAGAAGTTTATCCCGAATCTGGTCTGAAAGCTCGAAATTCTTAGCTTTCCTTGCCTGATTTCTTAGTTCTATCAATACCTTCAGGGTTTGATCCAGCTTTTCGTTATTATTTTCTTCAATAGCCTGCAAGCCCAAAACATCAAAAATAAAAGCACTCAGGGCTGATTTTAAATCTTCCAGGTCCTTTGCTGAGATTGTTTCTTTCCCATCATTCAGGGCGAAAATGTATTTTACCGCTTCAAATAAATGGGCGATTAAAACCGGAGAGTTAAAGTCATCCGTCAAAGCATCATAACATTTGTTCTTCCATTCTCCGAGATTAAATTCTGACGGTTTGCCCTCATTCGGAATGATTGAATTCAGGGTTTTAAATGCCTCCATTAATCTGATAAAGCCTTTTTCGCTTGCTGTCATTGCATCATTGGAGATATCCAAAACACTTCTGTAATGGGCCTGAAGGAAGCAAAAGCGTACGATTGAAGGATGGAAAGGCTTTTCGAAGAAATCATTTTCTCCTGAAACCAGCTGCATCGGCAGAATATAGTTCCCTGTGGATTTGCTCATACGCTGACCATTCATCGTCAGCATATTGGCATGCATCCAGTAATTGACGGGCGCAGTATCATTACATGCCTTTCCCTGAGCTATTTCACATTCATGGTGAGGGAATTTTAAATCCATTCCACCGCCATGAATATCAAAATTCTCGCCCAGATATTTTGTACTCATTGCCGTACATTCCAGGTGCCATCCCGGGAAGCCTTCTCCCCACGGAGAGTTCCACCTCATTATATGTGCCGGCGAGGCTTTTTTCCAGAGAGCAAAATCCTGCGGGTTTTTCTTCTCACCCTGTCCATCCAGATCACGGGTATTAGCAAAAAGCTCTTCAATATTACGTTTTGAAAGCTCGCCATAATTCAGACCTCTCCTGTTATATTCAAGAACGTCAAAATAAACAGAACCATTACTTTCATAAGCAAATCCTCTTTCAATAAGCTTCTGTGTCAGCTCGATCTGTTCAACGATATGGCCTGTTGCCGTAGGCTCAATATTCGGGGGAAGCAGGTTAAACATATCCAGTACTTTATGGAAATCAACCGTATATTTCTGTACGATTTCCATCGGCTCCAGTTTTTCAAGACGGGTTTGCTTTACAAACCTGTCATTTTCCACATTACCATCATCTGTGAGATGGCCTGCATCTGTAATATTTCTTACATATCTCACTTTATACCCAAGATGCATCAGGGTACGATATATAAAATCAAAGGAGAGGAATGTCCTTACATTTCCCAAATGTACATTGCTGTACACGGTGGGCCCGCAGACATACATCCCTACATTTCCTTCTAAAATGGGTTTAAAGATTTCTTTTTCTCCTGAAAGCGAGTTATATATTTTTAATTGCATTTTTATTAAAGTTAAGATTCAATGATTAAAGATTTAAAAATTAAATAAAAAATCTTTCCCAACAAATAATTGTTGCGACAAAAATCTTTTTTGAAATCTTTTTAAATTTTATCATAATTAAAGATAGCCTAATCTAATTTCGCATGGCTTCCTACATAATGCAGGAACTCCTGTCTGGTAATAGGATTGGTCCGGAAAATACCGCTTAGCTCTGCAGTAATGGTAGAGCTGGCCGTATCTTTAATTCCTCTGCAGTTTACACAAAGATGCCTTGCATCTATGATACAGGCAACATCCTTTGTTCCCAGGGCTTCTTTTAAAGCATTTACCACCTGCATTGTCAATCTTTCCTGAACCTGTGGTCTTCTGGCGTAATAGTCTACAATCCTGTTGATTTTGGAAAGGCCGATTACTTCACCGTTTGAGATATAAGCTACGTGGGCTTTCCCGATGATCGGCAAAAAATGGTGCTCACAGAAAGAATATACGGTAATATCTTTTTCTACCAGCATCTGCCGGTATTTATATTTATTGGTAAATGTAGAAATCCCGGGCTTATTTTCAGGGAGCAGACCTCCGAAAATTTCATTTACATACATTTTTGCCACACGTCTTGGAGAATCTTTAAGGGAATCATCTGTCATATCAAGTCCCAGAGTTTCCATGATCTCACCAAATAAGTGGGTAATTTTTTCTATTTTTTCTTCTGGCGATTTATCAAAAGCATCTTCCCTTATAGGCGTATGTTCTTTTCCAGTGAAAATATCATCGTCGTTGTCAGTAAAATCAACCATTTTTATTAATTTGCAACAAAAATACGGATAATATTTATTCGTTTATTTCAATTCAAACTAAAACATTAGCTTTCATTTGCATAAAGTTATGATCATTGCGGAAGAAGTACAGAACGAGAATCAGAAAAAGGAATTTTTAGAATTTCCGGCCAGGCTTTATAAACATGATAAAAACTACATAAGACCGTTAGATAAAGATATTGAAAATGTTTTCCGCCCTGATAAGAATAAGCTTTTTAAAAATGGGGAATGTAAAAGATTCTTATTTAAAAACAAAGATAATGAGATCGTTGGTAAAATAGCGGTTTTTATAAATAGGCGCTACACACAAAAACAACCTACCGGAGGAATCGGATTCTTTGATTGTATCAATGATCAGGAAACGGCCAATTTTATTTTTGACCATTGCAGGGGCTGGCTTCAGGAAAGAGGTATCGAAGCTATGGACGGCCCGATAAATTTCGGTGAACGGAATAAATTCTGGGGACTTCTTATCGAAGGTTTTATTGAGCCTTTATACGGCATGAATTACAATTTCCCGTACTACAAGGATCTCTTTGAAAACTATGGCTTTAAGATCTATTTTGAGCAGTTATGCTTTTCCAGGCCTGTTTTTGGAGAGGTGTCCAGGGTATTCACGATAGCCCATCATAAGCATAAAAGAAATCCATCCATTTCGGCAAAGCCGCTCAAAAAGAATAACCTTAAGAAATTCGCCAAGGATTTCACCGAAATCTATAACAAGGCATGGGCTTCTCACGGAGAGGGGAAACAGATGGAAGAAGCAAAGGTTCTGAAAATATTTAAAACCATGAAGCCTGTGATTAATGAGCATATTTCATGGTTTGTATATGAAAATGACCAACCTATCGCCATGTGGATAAATATTCCGGATCTCAATCAATGGTTCAAATATCTGAACGGAAAGTTCGGCCTGATTGAAAAAATCAAGTTTCTGTGGCTTAAGAAGTTCAGGAAAAATGAAAAAATGGTTGGTATCGTTTTCGGGGTTGTCCCTGAATGGCAGAAAAAAGGAATCGACGGCTACATGATCTGGGAAGGGACACAGCATTTAAGAAAGCATACAGACTTTAAGGTCACAGAACTTCAGTGGATAGGAGACTTTAACCCCAAAATGATAAGAATTGCTGAAAACCTTGATACAACCGTGACACGGAAGTTAGCTACCTACCGTTATTTGTTTGACAGATCCAAAGAATTTGAAAGGCACCCTATTTTATGAAAAATATAAAGTATTTTTAAGTTTTCAAAATAATATTTGTAAATTTGATAACCAAATCAAAAACATTTTACCATAAAAATGAAAAAAACAGTTTTATCTATATTATTAGCCTCATCAGGTTTTATTTATGCTCAAAATCTTGTTCGGGTAAATGAAAATACTCATCAGGTTTTTTTTAAAGTTAATTCACAAGGCGCCGGCAGATCATTAACTTATGATGAAATTGTGGGATCTCCCTATTTAACTAAAAATTTCAACCTGGCTAAGGTTTCTGACAATTATGAAAAAGTTCCTGTAAGGTATAACAGCTTTAAAGACGAAATAGAGTTTCAGAAGGACGACAAAACAATGGTTCTTCCCAATGAACCTCAATTTTCCAGAGTTGAGATTCTTTCACCAAAACAAACCCTTGTTTTTTTAGATACGGCTGATGATATGAAGGGGTACTTCTTTGAGCTTGTAAATGGCAAAAATGTCCTTTATAAAAAAGTTAAGACAAAATTTATTGACTTTGTACCGGCTGCCAATTCCTATGCAACAGATAAGCCGGCTTCTTTTAAAACATTAGACCCTATATATTATATCAAAACAGAGAAGGGCTTTATAAAAAAACCAAAGAATCAAAAAGAAGTTATTGAGCAGATCCCGGATAAAAAGGAAGCCATCGAGACTTTTGTAAAAACAAATAAAATTAAATTCAACAGAGAAGAAGATTTAATAAAATTTGTAACTTTCCTGAATCAATAAAAAAACAAAGCCTTGTGAATCACAAGGCTTCGTTTTTTATCAAAAAAGCTCTCCTGCTACCTTCTTGATATTATCGCTTTTTCCCATGGAATAAAAATGTAATACGGGTACACCGAAATCAAGCAGCTCTTTACATTGGGTGATGGCCCATTCTATTCCGATTTCTTTGACCGCTTCATTATTTTTAGCATTTTCCACTTCGCTGATCAGTTCCTCTGGTAAATCAATTTTGAATACCTGAGGAAGAAGTTTCAAATGCTTTTTGGTAGCAATGGGTTTTATTCCGGGAATAATAGGAACGGTAATCCCCATTTCTCTTGCCTTTTGAACAAATTCGATATATTTTTTGTTATCAAAAAACATTTGGGTCACGATATAATCTGCACCTGCATCTACTTTTTGCTTCAACCATTTCAAATCGTAATTCATTGACGGGGCTTCAATATGTTTTTCAGGATACCCTGCCACTCCTACACAGAATTTATTGTGTTCATCACACTCCTGATCCTCATTGTGGAGATATTTCCCCCTCCCCAGGTTATTGATCTGATGCACGAGGTCCATGGCACTGGCATGTCCTCCCGGGGTCGGTTCAAAATACTGATGCCCTTTCATGGCATCACCACGAAGTGCCATTACATTATCAATTCCGAGGTACATACAGTCTACCAAAAGATATTCTGTTTCTTCTTTTGTAAAGCCTCCACAAAGCAGATGGGGAACAGTGTCCACATTATATTTGTGCTGAATGGCGGCACAGATCCCGAGGGTACCGGGACGCATTCTTGTAACTCTGCGCTCCATCAATCCATTTCCTTTATCTATATAAATATATTCCTCTCTGGAAGTGGTAACATCAATAAACGGAGGTTTAAACTCCATCAATGGATCAATGTTCCTGTACAAATCCTCAATACCAATCCCTTTTTGTGGCGGAACAACCTCTAAAGAGAATAAAGCCTTGCCATTTGCATTTTTTATATGTTCTGTAATCTTCATCTTATATTTTAGTTGTTAGTAAACGACTGGCAATTGATAGTCCTGATTGCAAACAACCGGCAACCAACAGCTATCAACCTCAACCTTTTTATGCTAAATTAGGCGACAGCCATTTTTCTGCTTCCTCTATGCTACACCCTCTTCTGGCTGCATAATCTTTAAGCTGGTCCTCTGTGATTTTTCCCAACCCGAAATATTTTGCATGGGGACTTCCGAAATAATAACCGGAAACTGACGCCGTAGGGAACATAGCCAGGCTTTCAGTAAGGAAAACCCCGATATTTTCTTCCACCCGCAAAAGCTTCCAGATCGTTTTTTTCTCCAAATGGTCGGGACATGCCGGATATCCCGGCGCGGGACGGATTCCTTTATATTTCTCGGCGATCAGCTCCTCGTTACTTAAACTTTCCTGACCAGCATATCCCCAATATTCCGTTCTTACCTTTTTATGCAAGAATTCAGCGAAAGCCTCAGCGAGCCGGTCTGCAAGAGCTTTTACCATGATGGAATTATAGTCATCATTGGCTTTTTCATACCGGCCTGCCAGTTCGTCTGTACCAAAACCGGCGGTGACACAAAAGGCACCTATGTAATCTGTTTTTCCGGAACTTTTAGGTGCAACAAAATCGCTAAGGGCAAGATATTCTTTACCTTTCGACCTTTGAGCCTGCTGTCTTAACGTCAGGAATTTTGCCTGCTCATTGTTATTTTCATCGAGGATCAGGATATCATCCGTTTCATTTGAGCAGGCCCTGAAAATCCCGAAGACTGCTTTTGCGGTTAAGAGCTTTTCATCAAGAATCTTCTTCAGTATAATTCTGGCATCCCGGAACAGCTCCCTGGCTTGTGCCCCTACGATCTCATCGTCTAAGATATCCGGATATTTGCCATGTAAATCCCAGCTTCTGAAAAAGGGAGACCAGTCAATATAAGGGATCAGCTCATTCAGATCCTGGTTCTGAATGACTTTTACTCCTAAATTGTTCGGTGTGAAAATCACCTCATTCTCCCAGTCTATTTTGAAATGATCACGCCTTGCCTCTTCTATGGAAACATAATCTTTATCAACCTGCCTGCTCAGAAACTTTTCGCGGAATTCTGAATATTCATTTTTCAGATCTTCAACATATTCCTTGTTTCTGTCACCCAACAAGGCACTTACCACATTTACAGCTCTGGAAGCATCATTAACATGAACTACAGAGTTTTTATATTTCGGATCAATCTTTACGGCCGTATGTGCCTTTGAAGTTGTAGCCCCTCCAATTAACAGGGGAAAGTTCAGGTTCTGGCGATCCAGCTCCGAAGCGATGTATACCATTTCATCCAGACTTGGCGTGATCAATCCGCTTAGTCCGATTACATCTACTTTCTCTTCAATGGCCGTCTGAATGATCTTCTCCGCCGGAACCATTACTCCAAGGTCAACAATTTCATAATTATTGCAGCCTAAAACCACACTTACAATATTTTTACCAATATCATGAACGTCACCCTTCACCGTAGCCATCAGGATTTTTCCGTTGGCAGGCTTTAAATTGTCCTTTTCCGCTTCAATGAATGGCTGTAAGTAGGCGACTGCTTTTTTCATTACCCTTGCTGACTTTACAACCTGTGGCAGGAACATTTTACCGCTTCCGAATAAATCTCCCACGACTCCCATTCCGGTCATCAGATTAACTTCAATAACTTCCAATGGTTTTGATGCCAATAGTCTTGCTTCTTCAACATCCTCCTCTATAAAACGGTCAATACCTTTTACCAGGGCATGAGTGATCCTGTCCTGTAACGGGTGATTCCTCCACTCTAAATCTTCAGCTTTCTCCTTTTTAACGGATTTGTGTTTTTCGGAGTAATCTAAAAGTCTTTCCGTAGCGTCATCTCTTCTGTCAAGGATTACATCTTCTACCAGCTCTAAAAGTTCTTTATCAATCTCATCATATACCTCCAGCATAGCAGGGTTTACGATCCCCATATTCATTCCGGCCTGAATGGCGTGATAAAGGAAGACCGAATGCATGGCTTCTCTCACCGTATCGTTTCCACGAAAGGAAAATGACACATTGCTTACCCCTCCGCTTACGGAAGCATATGGAAGGTTCTGCCTTACCCACCGGGTAGCTTCAATGAAATCCACAGCATTTCTTCTATGCTCCTCCATTCCTGTAGCTACCGGAAAAATATTTAAATCAAAAATGATGTCCTCTGCCGGAAATTTTACCTGGTTGACAAGGATATTGTAAGAGCGCCTGGCAATCTCTATTCGCCGGTCATAATTATCGGCCTGCCCCATTTCATCAAAAGCCATGACAATCACCGCAGCCCCGTACCTTTTGATTGCTTTTGCCTGCCTGATAAATTCTTCCTCTCCTCCTTTCAGACTGATTGAATTTACAACGCATTTTCCCTGGGCAATCTGCAATCCTGCTTCAAGAATTTCCCATTTGGAAGAGTCTATCATAACAGGGATTCTTGCAATATCCGGCTCTGAGGCGATCAAGTTAAGGAATTTTATCATGGAGGCCTTTCCATCGATCAATCCATCGTCGAAATTAACATCCAGGATCTGGGCGCCTCCTTCAACCTGATGGCGGGCAATATCCAGAGCTTCAGCGAATTTTTCTTCTTTGATCAGCCTTAAAAATTTCTTGGATCCGGCAACATTGGTTCTCTCACCAACATTAATAAAGTTACTTTCCGGTGTTATGATAAGAGGCTCCAGCCCCGACAATCTTAAATATTTCATTAATTTTTTATTCTTCTAAAATATAGTAGGCATTGTTCGCATTCTGCCTCAGCAATTCCCTGTGCTTGCCTAAAGCTGTTATCAGAGGGAATTTTTTATAGGCGAGACCATGTTCTGCTGCAAACTTTTCTATTTCTTCTGTAATTTCATTATAATATACATAACTGTAATTCGGGAAAAGGTGATGGGCAACATGGAAGTTGAAGTTTCCCAGAACATTTCTTATAAACCAGTTATTTTCAGTTAAATCATTGGTTACCTCCAGCTGATGGCGGATCCAGCTGAACGGAAGGTTATCATTCTCATCCAGTTTCGGAAAGGCATTATCCGGGATCGGGTGCAGTGGCAGCAATACAAACAAAGCAAAAATGCTTGCTGTAATCACCTGTAAGAACCAGGCTCCCACGGCCAGGCCTGTGGAGACATTAAAAAATAATATCGGAACTGCGATCTGATAAAAGAAATAGAATACTTTATAAGCTATCATTTTTATTTTCTCCCCAACAGGAATTTTCCCCTGAGTTTTATAGATCACCCGATTTTTATCAAAAAAATCTCTAAAATCCCTGATAAACATCCAGTTGAATAAATACAAAGGATATACAAAAAAGAAAAACTTATGCTGATACTTCTGCACTCCCTTTGCTTCTACCCCCGGAACAATCAAAATCGGGCCGCTCTGCTCTATATCCGTATCCCAGCCGTCCACATTCGGGTAGGCGTGATGGCTCGCTATATGTCTCTTTTTCCAGATATAGGAATTAGCACCAATAAAATCAAAAATATGGAGTATGAGCCAATTTAATCTTTTATTTTTATAAATATTATTATGGGCTGCCTCGTGGATAAGATTCAGATAGATCAATACCAACGATATTCCCATCAAAACAAAACATAAAATATAAACCCAAGACCGCTCAGAAAAGACTGCTAAAAAATATAATCCAAAATAGACCAAAGGCAGGATAATAGCCTTTATTTTGATATAAATTTCCCTGTTTTCCGGAATTGCTTCCACTCTAGCGTTTACTTTTTTTCGTAGTTCATTAAATAGTTTTGTTTCTTCAGCATTCTTTGAGTAACTAGGTTTTGCCATTATATTTAATTTTTACTGTTTCACTTAAAGATAATATTATAACCTTGTCTATCCTTGTCTTTTTAATAAAAAATATCTATTAAATCAGACAAATTCCTTCAATTTTTTTCTGGGTTTATAACCCTTCACCAGCTCTGCAATGGCTTTTATATGATCCGGAGTTGTTCCGCAACAACCTCCGATAATATTGATTAAACTTTTTTCCACATATTCTTTTATCTGTTCAGCCATATACTCGGGGGTTTCATCATATTTTCCAAAAGCATTCGGAAGACCGGCATTAGGATAAGCTGAAACATAAAACTCCGAGTTATGCGCTAATGTTTCGAGGTAGGGGGTTAGCTGATTGGCCCCTAATGCGCAGTTGAACCCCACACTTAATAAATCGAGATGGGATACTGAGATCAAAAAAGCTTCTGCTGTCTGCCCGCTTAAGGTCCTTCCTGAAGCATCCGTAATGGTTCCCGAAACCATGATCGGGATTTTAACCCCTCTTTCTTCCTGGATCTGATCGATGGCAAATAAGGCCGCTTTGGCATTCAGGGTATCGAAAATCGTTTCTACCAGCAAAATATCCGAGCCTCCGTCTAACAGAGCTTCAGCCTGCTGTTTATAAGCCACTCTCAGTTCTTCAAAAGTAATTGCCCTGTAGCCCGGATCATTCACGTCCGGGCTCAGGCTCGCAGTCCGGTTGGTAGGCCCGATAGATCCTGCTACAAATCTTGGCTTTTCAGGATTTCTGGCAGTATATTCATCACATACTTTCCTTGCGATTTTTGCCGATTCATAATTCAGCTCATACACCAGATCTTCCATATGATAATCTGCCATGGCAATAGTCGTACCGGAGAAAGTATTGGTTTCAATGATGTCTGCTCCCGCTTCAAGGTATTTTTTATGCACTTCCTCGATGGCCTGAGGCTGTGTCAGTGACAGCAGGTCGTTATTTCCTTTTACAGGGTATTGCCAATCCCTGAAACGTTCGCCACGATAATCCTCTTCCTCGAACTTATACCGCTGGAGCATGGTTCCCATAGCCCCGTCCAGGATCAGGATTCTCTCTTCTAAAGCTTTATATAATTGTTCAGAATTTTTCATTTTTCAGATTGGTTAAAGGCTTTCCAAAGCTTGTTTTAAGTCCGTAATGATATCATTCACGTTTTCAAGTCCCACCGAACAGCGGACCAGTCCTGCCGTAATCCCCACTTCATTTCTTTCTTCATCGGTAAGTTTTGAATGGGTAGTAGACGCAGGATGTGTCACAATAGTCCTGGTATCTCCCAGATTAGCGGAAAGCGAGCACATTTTTATACTGTTCAGGAATTTTCTGCCACCATCAATCCCGTTCTTTACTTCAAATGCAACGATATTTCCCCCCAGCTTCATCTGTTTTTTTGCTATTTCATAACCGGGATGAGAGGGTAAGAATGGATATTTTACCCATTCCACATTCGGGTGGCTCTCTAAAAACTCAGCTACCTTCAGTGCATTTTCACAGTGTTTTTCCACACGTATTGCCAAAGTTTCGAGGCTTTTTGACAATACCCATGCATTAAAGGGCGACATCGCAGGTCCCGTATTTCTTGCAAAGAGGTAAATTTCCCTGATCAGATCTGCTTTTCCTATGGCTACACCTCCCAGTACCCGTCCCTGTCCGTCAATCAGTTTCGTCGCAGAATGTACAACAATATCCGCACCATATTGAACCGGCTGCTGAAGATAAGGGGTTGCAAAACAGTTATCTACAATGAAAATCAGATTATGCTTTCTGGCAATCTTTCCGAAAAATTCTAAATCCAATATCTCAATGGCCGGATTGGTAGGGGTTTCCAGATATAAAATTTTTGTATTGGGCTGGATATATTGTTCAACACGCTCCGCATCTTCGGCTTTAAAATATGTGGTATTGATATTCCATTTTGGAAAATACTTGGTGAACAATGTATGGGTGGATCCGAAAACAGACTGGCAGCTTACAATATGATCTCCGGCATTCAGCAAAGCGGCAAATGTAGAATAGATGGCAGCCATCCCCGTTGCAAAGGCATAGCCGGCTTCCGCCCCTTCCATTTTCGCTATTTTCTCCGTAAATTCAGTGACATTAGGGTTTGAAAACCTGCTATACAGGTTTTTGTTTTTTTCTTCTGCAAAGCTGGCCCTCATATCTTCCGCATCCTGAAAAATAAAGCTGGATGTGAGATAAAGAGGGGTAGAATGCTCATCAAACTGGGTTCTTTCAGTCTGAGCCCTTATTGCGAATGTTTCAAAGTTTTCCATAAAGTTTTAATTTGTCAATTTAAAGTATCATCCAAGAGCTCTTTGGTTCGGAATGACAGTCAATTGATATGATATTAATTGTTATATTATTTTGTTTCACTTAGCCTTAAAATATCTCCGAAAACTCCTCTTGCCGTAACCTGAGCTCCCGCTCCTGCTCCCATAATAACAATCGGATTTTCGCCATAACTTTCCGTATAGATTTCAAAAATCGAATCAGAACCCTTTAATTGCCCCAATGCTGAACCGGCAGGAACAGAAATCAGTTTTACATCCAGCTCTCCTTTTTCTTTCTGCAGATCCCCGTGCAGATCTCCCACATACCGTAAAACATGCCCGGGTTCCTGGCTTTCCTTAAGTTTCTGATACTTTTCATCCAGTTCTTCCAGTCTTAAGATGAATTCATCCTTTTCTATCGAAAGAAGGTGTTCAGAAATCAGATTCTGAATATTGATATCATGAAATTCATTAATCAGATCTAGCTCTCTTGCCAGAATCAATAGTTTTCTTGCGACATCATTTCCTGAGAGGTCCTCCCGGGGATCCGGCTCTGTATATCCTTTATCCATTGCTTCTCTGATGATGGCCGAGAATTTATCGTTTCTTACAGAAAAATTATTGAAAATATAACTTAATGATCCGGAAAAGACTCCTTTTATCCTGGTGATATTCTCTCCTGAAAGGTGTAACAGCTTTATGGTGTCAATTAACGGCAATCCTGCTCCTACATTGGTTTCATACAGATAACGCCTGTTATTTTTATTCAGCGTATATCTTAGTTTGCGATATTCTTCGATAGGAAGGGTGTTGAATATCTTGTTGGAAGAAACCAGATCAAATCCGTTTTCCGCCAGGGTATGATAGTTTGCCACAAAATCCTTACTTGCCGTATTATCTACCACAATAAGATTCTCCAGCTGGTTCTCCTTTGAAAACCTGATCAGTTCCTGAACATCTGAAGGGTTTTTCGCTACCGTTACCTCATCGTTCCAACGGGCATCAAAACCTTTTTTATTAAAGGCAATTTTTTTTGAATTAGCCACGGCAACCACTTTCAGATCGATTTTTTTACGCCTTTTGATTTCCTCCGAAGATTCCAGTACCTGATCAATAAGGGTTTTACCTACATTCCCGTGGCCAATGATCGCCAGGTGGACCGTTTTGGGTTTCTTAAAGATCTCCGATTCTATAATGTTTTTGGTTTTCTCATCCTGTGAAGAGGTTACCACAATATTGACTCTTTTTTCACTTGCAATCTGATTCAAAAGCAACGGGAAAACATTATTTCTTGCCAGCTCGGCGAGTATTTTATTGAAATCCTCAGCTACAAAGCCCAATACGGAAACATTATTTATACTGTAAATCTGGGATACTTTCCCGGATCTTCTTTCTTCCTGGAATTCTTCGATCAGGCAGTCCACCGCTTTTTCAGCATCATCTTCATGTACCAGAATTGAAATGCCATTTTCTATGGCCTGCTGGGAAATCACCCCTACGCTGATCCTTGCCAGGGTAAGCGCCTTAAAAATCCTTCCATCGATGCCTATTTCACCCAAGAAATCCTTTCCTTCAAATTTGATGATCGACCTGTTTTTCAACAGCTTTATTTCGTTAACTTTCTCCATCTTCTATAAAATGTTTTTTATGATATTATTTAATTGTCCGTATTCCATTAAAAAAGCATCATGCCCATGAACTGATCTTATTTCATGATAGGATACATTCTCTTTTTTTCTGCTGAGTTTTTCAAAACAGCTCCTGATCTCGGAAGCAGGAAAAAATAAATCTGAATCTACCGCAACGAGATGTACTGTTGCTTTTATTTTCTCCAATCCGTTTTCATCAGCGTTGATATTCATCAGCAAATGATTCATAAGTTTATAAGCTTTCAGACTAAATCTTTCGTTTAATGCATTTCCGTGATATCTCAGCCAATCTTCTGATTCAAGGATCTGTTTTTCCTGATTATACTGATTCCGAAACCTGTCATTTAAAGACTGAGGTGTCCTATAGCACAGCATTGCATGAATTCTGGCTTTTTGTAATGGTTTTTCATGATCATCCAACAAGAATTTCTGGATCAGGCATTGCGCATGAAGCCAGTCATGGGTTTTGAAATCGCAGGCAATGGGGATAAAAGCTTCCGCGAGCTCCGGTCTTTTAACCAGCATCTCCCACCCGATCCCTCCTCCGAGCGAGCCCCCGATGATGGCATACAGACTTTCAATCTTTAAAGCGTCAAGGCCTTTTAAAAATATATCTGCAATATCTGAAGGAGTAAAATTCTCATATTCATCTATTAAAAGCCCATCATATCCATTTCCGGGAATATTGAAGCAGAGAACTGTATATTTATCTGTGTTTATAGCCTGATTTTTACCAATCAGCTGCTTCCACCAGCCCTTTTCTCCCGAAACGTTTGAATTGCCGGTCAATGCGTGATTCACCACGATAACGGGTGCAGAAAACGGCCTTTGACCGAAGAGCTGGTAGCTCAACGGGATATGATATTCCTTTCCGGAATGGGTTTGATACGGTAAATTAATATAGTTTAGTTCCGCTTCCAATTCTATTATATTTATAACACAATTGAAAATGCCACAGAAAATGGCTGAAGAACTTCAGTAAGTTATCTGTCCAAAAATCATTTTGGTAGAACGTAGCACCTTCATTGCTTTCGCAAAGGGTTGCTAAGGTTTCACAGGGTCTATTCCCTCAACCTTTCTTGATAACATTTTCAATATTTAAATGAACGATGGTGCAAAGATAATTTTTTTATTTCAATTTTTTAAAAAAAATATTTTTTTTCTCTTCGAAAGCCTGTATTCCGGTGGTTTCCTAAGGTGTGTTAAGGATTATTCAGACAGAAAGAATTGGAATTTTTTTTCAAAAAAACTACCTTCGTATCTGAAAAAGGATGAAATATGATTGCTGAAAAACAGAGATTAAAAGATATCAGCTGGAAAAACTGGGGGCCATATGTAAGTAACCGGCAATGGGGAAATGTGCGTGAAGATTACAGCCCAAACGGTAATGCCTGGCACTTTACCAACCATAATAATGCGGAAAGCTATACCTACCGCTGGGGAGAAGAAGGCATAGCCGGTATTTCGGACACCAAACAGCTTTTATGCTTCGCACTTTCATTCTGGAATAAAAAAGATAGAATAATAAAGGAACGCTTCTTCGGGTTAAGCAACCCTCAGGGAAATCACGGTGAAGATATCAAGGAGATCTTCTACTATCTTGACAATACTCCTACTCACAGCTACATGAAGATGGTGTATAAATACCCTATCAATGAGTTTCCCTATGATGATATCCTTGATGAAAACGGAAGACGCAGCAAAAAGGAGCCTGAATATGAAATTTTTGATACCGGGATTTTTGACAACGATGAATATTTTGATATTTTCATTGAGTATTGTAAAGCTGATCACGATGATATTCTGGTGCGGGTAACTGTTTGCAACAGAAGCCGGAACGATGCCCCTATCATGGTGATTCCTACGGTATGGTACAGAAATAACTGGAAATGGGGATATAATACTTATAAACCCGGGCTGAATGCTTCTTATGAAGGCTGCATAGACATTAATCACGATAGTATTTCTATCAAGAAATTCTATTCCAGGAACGCCGCTGCAGAAAGTGTTTTTTGTGAAAATGAGACGAATACTCCAAAGCTATATGGGGTTCCCGCTAAAGAGGGGGCCTATTACAAAGACGGCATTAATGAGTATGTTATTTATAAAAACAGCACCATCAATCCTGAAAAAAGGGGTACGAAAGCCGCTTTTTTAATTGATGAGCTGATTGAAGCCGGAAAATCAAAAGTTTTTGATTTCAGATTATCCCCCAATGAAACGGATGAGCCGTTTTATCGTTTTGATGAAATTTTTGAAACGAGAATTGCCGAAGCCAATGAGTTTTATAATGAAATCCAGCAGGATGTCCTAAAAGACGACGAAAGGAATGTACAGAGGCAGGCTTTTGCAGGATTATTATGGAATAAACAGTTTTATCACTACAATGTCGGGAAATGGCTGAAAGGGGATCCTAATTTTGATGCTCCCAGGAATTTCAACGAATATGTAAGAAATACGGAATGGAATCATCTTCATAATAAGGATATCATTTCTATGCCTGACAAATGGGAATATCCGTGGTACGCTACCTGGGATCTGGCCTTTCATTGCGTTCCCTATGCGATCATCGATGCCGAGTTTGCGAAGGGACAGCTTCTTCTACTGACCAAAGAATGGTATATGCATCCCAACGGGCAGCTGCCTGCCTATGAATGGAATTTAAGTGACGTGAACCCGCCTGTTCATGCCTGGTCTTGTTTCAGGGTATTCAAAATTGACGAAAAACAAAATGGAAAGCCGGATTTACTATTTCTCGAAAAGGTTTTTCAAAAGCTGCTTCTCAATTTCACCTGGTGGGTAAACCGTAAGGACAGAAATGGCAAGAACATTTTCGGAGGCGGTTTTCTGGGACTCGATAATATCGGAGCTTTTGACAGAAACATGGTCTTAAAGGACGGCCAGCATCTGGAGCAGGCAGACGGTACCAGCTGGATGGCCATGTACGCTCTCAATATGATGCGGATGGCTATGGAACTCGCCCAATATTATCAGGTATATGAAGATATGGCGATCAAGTTCTTTGAGCATTATCTTTATATTGCTGAGGCCATGGAAAATCTTGGAGAAGGCACTAAAGGGCTATGGAATGAGGAAGACGGCTTTTTCTATGATGTTCTGCAGCTTGGGAATGGCGACAGCGTTTCTCTCAGGCTTAGAAGCATTGTCGGATTAATCCCTATGTTTGCCGTGGAGATTATCGATCATCAATTACTGGAAAATATGCCCAACTTCAGAGAAAGAATGGATTGGGTACTGAAAAACAAACCGGAACTTACCAAGCTGGTTTCGCACTGGGATGAAGAAGGGCATGGTAGAAAGCACCTGATGAGTATTTTACGTAAAAACAGGCTTACAAAAGTACTGACGAGAATGCTTGATGAAAAAGAATTCCTTAGCTCTTACGGAATCCGTGCGATGTCTAAAGTATATGAGGAAAATCCGTTTATATTTTCCGTTCATGGTACTGAGAATGTGGTGTATTATACTCCGGCAGAGAGCGACAGCAGATTATTTGGCGGAAACAGTAACTGGAGAGGCCCTATCTGGTTCCCGATCAATTTTTTAATTGTTGAAAGCCTGCAACGTTTTCATTTTTATTACGGCAACAGCTTGAAGGTTGAATTCCCTACCGGCAGCGGAGAGAAAAAAAATCTTGATGAAGTGGCCCAGAACATCAGTAACAGGCTTTGCTCAATCTTTTTAAAGGATGAGAACGGACAGAGGCCTTTCAATGGAGGAAATCCAAAATTTAATTATGATGAGCACTTCAAAGATTATATTACCTTCTATGAGTATTTTCATGGGGATAACGGCCGGGGAGTAGGCGCATCGCATCAGACAGGATGGACTGCCACTGTCGCCAAACTGATGAAGCCAAGGTTAACTTTGTAATTGCCCTACAGCTATTATATAGATAAATCCTATCTTATACACCCTCTCATTGATTTGAGAGGGTATTTTTTATTTAAATTATTTAAAAAATCAATAATGATTAACAATAGGTGTATTTTCAATATTAATTTTTAAACCATATTGAATTATTTATACCGAATTACCTATATTAGCACAACATTATTAAAAAAAAAATTTATGAAAGGAAAATTACTATCTGTAGCAGGCTTAGTATTTTTAAGCATGCTCACTTCAAAAGCTAATGCCCAGGAATATCAGCCAATCCCCATTCAAAGTGGTTTTAACGCTGATGTTATCGCAAACGGCATCGGATCTTCTGCTACCTCCACCACAGCAGACGTAGACGGAGTAAATTTTGCGTTTGTTTCAAAGGATTTTCAATTGACTACAACAAGCTCACCGCTTACGTATGGCTTGCCTGTAAACGGGATCATCAATTCCGCAGTGGGATCTACCCCGGGGTTGAGTTATCAGATGGCCTCTTACAGCGCGAACAATTCATTAAGATTGGCCAATGCCAATGATAATGGTACGATTGTTTTTGCCACTCCTATTCCTGCTATAAGCTTTTATATGCTGGCTACGGGAGGAAGCGGCTCCTGTACGGTGGATATCGATGTGAATTTTTCTGATAATACTTCTCAGAGCTTTTCAGGGATCAGCATTGAAGACTGGTATGGTGGCAGTAACTATGCTATCCAGGGTATCGGAAGGATTAATATTAGCAATGACAATCTGGAGTCCGGATCCGGAAGTAACCCAAGACTATACCAGATTCCTCTGGCTATTGACGCAGCCAATCAGTCGAAACCTATCCAGAGCATTACGGTAACCAAAACCGGAACAGGCGGGATCCCGAATATTTTCGCGTTTTCTGCTGATGCCTACAGCCCTTGCCCGGCACCTACCAATATTACGTACACTTCTACCATGAATGGTGCGGTCTTTAGCTGGACTGCTCCTTCCAGTGCACCTTCATCAGGATACGACTATTATCTGAGTACTTCCCCTACTCCTCCTACAGCTACCACCACTCCTACCGGAAGTGTGGCGGCAGGAGCCACTACATTAACCCTGGATACATTGGCAACAGGCCAAACGTATTATTTATGGATTAGATCTAACTGTGGATCTTCCCAGGGCTTCTGGAAACTGAAAGAGTTTGCAACCGGCCAGATCTCAGCAACCTATACGGCCGGAGATATCAACACCATGTACAGCTCAGTTCCCCCTGATACCAATTCTACGACCAGCTGCCCGGGAGTTCTTACCATAAGCGTTCCTGCCGGCTATAAAATAAAGTCCACTGATGTTTCATACACCATGACCACAGCAGGAAACGGATGGATGTCTGAACAAAGAAGCTTACTTGTCTGTTTAACTAACAGCACTACTGAAGCTTCCGTATCTTCAGGATCAGGATCAACTACCGGAACCTACTCTTATAACAGAACAGGCCTTACCCTTGCCAATGAGCTTACAGGAAATGTTAACTTTGAATTAAGGGCATGGAGAATGTACGGAGGCTCCGACTGTAATGCAGATTATAATAAAGTGGATAATAACAGTTTCAAAGTTACCGTAACTCTTGAGCCAATAGCGCTGGCAGTAAATGAAACAGCTGCAAAGGCTAAAGAAAGAATAGCTTATCCGAACCCTTTCAGTGATACAGTGACTATTGAAAAAGCAGGAAATGTAAAACGCGTTTCTATTACCGATCTTTCAGGAATAACGGTAAAAACAATAGACAATCCTTCTTCTGTAATCCATCTGGAAGATCTTAAAGCCGGAATTTATATTTTAACACTGAATATGAAAGACGGCTCTGTTAAAAGCTCAAAAATGATTAAAAAATAATCTGACCCTGATATTATTACAAGGAACCGGGCCCCTGAGGGGCCCGGTTCCTTATTTTGAATCATGAATGTTATGCCGTTTTATTTCCAGAATATCTGATCCCGGAATTTTACATTATGCTTTTTCCCCGTTCACAAAAACTTCGTATCCGATTTCCACATTTGGCTCCAGAGTTTTGGAAACGGAACAGTATTTTTCAAAAGACAGCTGCGCTGCTTTTAACGCTTTTTTAGGATCAATATCTCCTTCCAAAAAGAACCTGACATTCATAGACCTGAAAGGCTTTGCATCTTCCACAGGAACTCTTTCGCCTTCTACTTCGGCTTTAAAGCCCGAGATTTCCTGTCTCTGCTTTTTGAGAATGGAAACAACATCTATCCCACTACAGCCGGCAACTGCCATCAATACGCTCTCCATAGGGGATACTCCTTTTGCTCCGGGCTGCGTAGTATTGTCCAGAAGGATAGAATTTCCCTGAGAGTTGGTACATTCAAACAAAAAATCGTCGTTTATTCTATTAAGTGTTATTTTCATTGTAAGGTCATTTAAACAATTTGATTCATCAAATGAAGATATTGTGAATACGCGAAATTACAAAATCCCTCTCGCTTTTATTTCAAGGTATTTATTGATAACATCGATATTTAAGTTTTCAGGCAGGGTATAAACGGTGTAAATACCATATTTCCTAAGCTCCTGAATAATAAGTTTTTTTTCGAACTCAAATTTCTCGGCAATGATTTCATCGTAAATCTCCTGCATATTCTCAGGGTTTTTATGGATCAGCGTCTGTAGTTCCGCGTTTTTGAAAAACACTACCACCAGCAGATGGCTTTTGGCAATTCCACGGAGGTATTTTAGCTGTCTGTTTAATCCGTCCAGAGTTTCAAAATTGGTAAAAAGTAAAATGAGGCTTCTCTGATTCAGGGAATATTTCACATCCTGGTATAAGCGGTTGAAGTCACTTTCAAAAAAATCGGTTTTGATATTGTAGAGCGCTTCTGAAATTTTCCTTAATTGTCCGGACTTATTTTCTGCGGCCACCTTATTCTCGGTTTTTTTTGAGAAGGTCATCATTCCTGCCCGATCTCCCTTTTTGAGGATGATATGGGACAAGGCCATGGTTGCATTGATGGAATAATCAAGAAGGCTTAATCCCTTAAAGGGCATTTTCATCGTTCTTCCTGTATCAATGAGCATAAATATACGCTGGGACTTTTCATCCTGGAACTGGTTTACCATTAAACGGCTGGTCTTGGATGTCGCTTTCCAGTTGATCGTTCTGACATCATCTCCCGGGACATAGTCCTTGATCTGCTCAAATTCCATGGTGTGCCCAAGCTTTCTGACTTTCCTGATTCCTCCTAACAAAAATTCGCTTTGAAGAGCCATCAACTCATATTTCCTGAGATGAATAAAGGAAGGATAGGATGGTAAGAGGGCACCTTTTTGAAAGTTATACCTTCTTGACACAAACCCTACCAGTGATGAGGCATAAATATTTAAGCTCCCGAAGTTATATTCTCCTCTTTCTTTAGGCTCCAGGATATATTGGAAATAGCTGTTTTTTCCTGATTCGATATGCTTTTGAATCAGGAAATCTCTTTTCTGGAACTGAAACGGAATTTCATCAATTATTCTGACATCAATTTTAAAGCTATAGTTGTTTTTGATATCTATTTTCACAGGATTCTCATCACCGTTAGAAAGTTTTTCAGGTAGAATCCTTTGGGCCATCACACCGTTTGTTTGGTTAAAAAGTAAGAGATAATCAACCATGGCCGTAAGAAAACAGCTTAATAAAACGATGTGGGCAACTATCATAACAAACGGAAAGAAAAATGCCAGAACATACAATATCCCCACTACAGCAAGTGCGAAAAAAAAGCGGTTATTGATGTACAGATTTTTCATTTTGTTATGTGGATTTAGCTTAATTTAAGAGTGCGGAACAGATCCGGACACCCGTTTCTAAAATAATGGTTATGCCAGTGCAGGTTCCGGGTCGTTATCTTGGGATTTCTATTCCTTCCAAAATCTGGCGGATGATTTCATCAGCCGTAAGGCCTTCCATCTCCCTTTCAGGAGCAACGATCACTCTATGTCTTAATACTGCATAGCTTGCTTCCTTGATATCCTCAGGGGTGACAAAATCTCTTCCCCTCAAGGCTGCAAAGGCTTTGGATGCAGTTAACAATGCCAAACTTGCCCTCGGTGACGCACCCAGATATAAAAACTGGTTCTCTCTGGTATTGATAATAATCTTGGCTATATATTCCATCAGCTGGGCCTCAACAATAATATCTTTTACCAGATGCTGATAATTTTTTAACTGCTCAGCAGTGATAACACGGTTTACTACTTCGGTTTTATCTTCTGTTTTGCTCTCATGCTGATTTCTGATAATGGATATTTCCTGCTCGAGATTCGGGTAATTTACATTGATTTTAAACAGGAAACGGTCAAGCTGAGCTTCCGGGAGTCTGTAAGTACCTTCATGCTCTATCGGGTTTTGGGTAGCTACAACCAGGAATGGCTCCTCCATTGTATAGCGGATGCCATCCATAGTGATCTGTCTTTCTTCCATTACTTCGAATAGTGCAGCCTGGGTTTTCGCAGGGGACCTGTTGATCTCATCAATCAGAATAAAATTGGAGAATATGGGGCCTTTTTTAAACTCAAATTCGGAGGTCTTCACACTGAAAACTGATGTTCCCAGAATGTCTGAAGGCATCAGATCCGGAGTAAACTGAATCCTGCTGAATCCCGCATCTATGGTTTTAGCCAGCAATTTGGCCGTAATGGTTTTGGCTACTCCGGGAACTCCTTCGATCAGAACATGGCCGTTTGACAGAAGCGCGGCTAAAAGATGCTCAATCATACTTTCCTGGCCTACTATCACCTTTGCAATTTCATGTTTCACTTTCTCCAGACTGGCACGGAGCTCTATCATGTCTATTCTTGACTGGAACTGATCTTCCTTAGTATTTATATCGTTTTGACTTACGTTCTGGCTTTCAAGGTTTTCCATAAATCTATCTTTTATTCTGGTGTCACACCAAATTTATGTTTTATTTTTAATTTGAATAATATTAATTCTTTTGTTTTTCTGCCCGTTCTTATCTTAGAATCTCATCCAGCAGCTTATTCATTTTTGGCAGATCTTCCTTCATTACACCGGCATAAGGATCCTGAGCCTTTTTGATAAGGCTTATGGCCTCATCAATCATTTCCAGAGGTTTTCCGGTTTTTAAATGCAGCTTTTTGGCAAATTCTTCATCTAATTTCTGGGTATCGATAAGCAGGTCCATCCTTACTCTATTCAGGAAATACTGGGCTTTTTTAGCCATCATGTCATGGAAGTCTCCTTCCTGCAGATATAGGTTGCCGATACTTTTCACAAAATCTACGGAAGTATTTTTCAATGGCTCGATAACCGGAACCACCCGCTGCTTTCTTTTAGCATTAAAGAATATAAACAGCACCAGGCTCCCCAGGAATACCCACCATGCATATTTCAATGCCGGATTGGATAATACAAATCTCATAAAAAAACGGGAGACCTCTGTATTGTTTTCAACAAACCATAGGGTTTCTTTGTCATCAAGATACGAAAAAACATCTTGTGCATATTTTATATTTCCTGATTTCAGAAGGTAATAATTCGTCAGAAAAAGCGGCTCACTATGAACATAGATAGTCCCTTTTCCAAACTTTGACTTTATAAAATTAGCCTGATCGGAATTGTTTTTCTCAACTGTTTTACCGAGAACTTCAACGCCGGGCTTAATAAATGTGAATCCTCTGCCGGAAGGGAATTTATCCAGCCGGATAAAATCATTCTGATATTTTTTGTCCGTCAGTTTCAGTACATTTTCTTCTTCAAAGGAAAGCGTAGAATCATAATATCCGATGCTGTCCGATATTTCTTTCGGGATCCGGCTTACAATCAGCATTGCATCCGAGCCTTTGGACACTTCATCCAGGATCTTGTTCCAGGATTCTGTATCTATTTCACTTTCAATCACCAAAATATTATGAGCTTTCTTTTGATGCTGGCTATAGTAATCATAGGGCGTCTGACCTATCTTTTTAAGCTTGCCCTTAAAAAGCCCCTCTACCTCTTCATTAAAGATAAATAACCCAAATGGAGATTTTTCGTTAACATCAAAATTCTTACGCCAATCTGTTGTTTCTTTTTTATTGACTTCAAGCAATGCCATGATCACCAGAACAATGATGAAAATTAAAGCATATATTTTGAAAGTTTTATTCATGGCTGAAATATTGGCTACGGATTAAACGACTGGTATTGGCTTTTAAATTTAACATAGTTCTGCTCATCAATATCGAATTCCCCATACCAGACATATTCAAAGATATAGGAAAGATTAAGGAAATCATTTTTCAGATGCAGTGCTTTGAATTCGGCCACATAATCTTTATTGGTCTTTTCAGGATTCCAGCTGATCAGCTTTTTGTCGCTCAGCTTTTTAAGAGTAAACAGGAACTGGTAACGAATTGCCGAACGGAAATCCCCCGATCTCTCAAATCTTGCTATACTTTCAGGGAAATTAATTTCATGGATGTTCTCGTGCAGCTCTTCATCATTGATATCAACTTTTTTATTTTTTCGGGCAAAAAAAGCGTTTCCGTTTTTCCCTAACAGATATCTGACAATGAAATAGAGCAGAAAGCCAACCAGGATAATCGCAAATAAACGAATAAGGAGACCTGCTATATTGGCGGACCCTTTGAAAAGAGTTTCCCCGAAAATACTCTGCAGGATCCTGTCTATTTTTTTCAGAAATTTCTGCCAGAACGATTCCCTCGGTTTAGAAGTTGTATAATCAAATTCACTGCTTTTATACCTGGCCCGTAAATTTTCCCTGAAAGTTTTGGGATATACCGTATTTTCGGTAACAGGATTTTTCATCAGCACCGAATCCGCAGGATACATATTCCTATAGTGTCCTGTATATGCAGAATCAACATATACTTCCGAAATTGGCGGAGGATCCACCTCATCCTGTGCACAGGCATATCCGGAAGAGAACAAGATCAAACAAAAGAACAGTTTATTCATTGATCCCGATGGTTTCTATTTCCGCAAATTCCATTTTCTGATGCAGATCTGTCCTGCTGTCATAATAAATCAATCCTGAATTAACATATAATAAATTCATCATTATCAGTGAAACCAATGCTGATATTCCATAGATAACAAAAATTACCATCCCGAAAGTTCCCGTCAAAGGATTTTGCTCAAAATTTGCATCCGGCGTCGAAGTGAAAAGGGAGCCATAAAAAAATATCATCGGAACAATTGAGAATATTAAACTGGTCACATAGTAAATAATGGCCAGGATAAGAGTGGAACCCCAATATTTCCAGTAAGGTGAGCCTTCTCTTCCGTTCGGATAAGAGAACTGTGACCTTATGGCATAGCTCAGGCTTTCAAAAAAACGACGGCTGCTATTGAAGTAGTCATAGCTTAGGATGGTTATCACATTAAACAGTGTAGGGGCTACGAACAATATGATGACAAGCCCTATTAGAATGAATATCAGGAGATAGGAGATACTGAATATCACTATTGATACAGGAATAACAAGAAATGTAAGGCCCAGGTAAAGTTTGAACACCTTAGCTGCATTAATCTTAAAATCATTAATGATCTCATCCGTTTTTATTTTTGTTTGCCCTGAAGAAACTCTTTTGGTATAGAAGACGGGAAACAGGAAATTCACCAATGTCAATGCTGAATAAAGCAGAAACATCAATATTCCGGTAATGATGAGCATCCCCCAGTTATCTTCAAAATACTGTTCAAAATAATAGCCGTTTCCGGCGATATTTGAACCAAATAACTGTCCGAAAAGCTCCCGAAAGCCCAAAATCCCTACCACAACAAGCAGGATCAACAGCAATCCGTTGATCAAAAAATAATTCTTAAAATAATTTTTACCGTAAAGCTTGAAAAAATTGAAGGTATCGCTTATAAAGGTGCCAAAATCCCTTTTTTTATAGAACTGCATCATTAGTATAGTTATTAGCGTTTTTGTTAATAATAGACGGGTATATCAGATAATAAAAGCCGATAGCGGCCAATGATCCGAAGATAATAATCAGGTTCATCCACAAGGGCATCTTTAAGGCATGCCGAGTAACATATCCCTCAATAATCCCGGCACAGATTGTAAAAGGAATGGTGCTCAGAAATATTTTAAACGAATCTTTAAAACCATTCTTAAAGGAATTAAATCTGGAAAAAGTTCTGGGAAATAATATGGATGCCCCTAAAATTAATCCGCACATTGCTTCAATCACCATAGCAAATATTTCAAAGACCCCATGCAGCCATATCCCTCTTGCACTGTCTTTTAAAGCTCCGTAGTCATAGAAGAAATACTGGAAGGTTCCCAGCATAAGGCTGTTTCTAAGCAATACATACAAAGTTCCTACACCACCGGATATTCCGTAAATATATAGCTTTGCCCCTACGCCGATATTATTAAATATGATCCCTATTGTGCTTCCCCAGGTAGAGCCACTCTGATAAATCCCTACGGCATTTCCTTCTTTAATATTTTCAATAGTCTCATTTACATAGCTTTCGCCGAGAATGATCTTGGCAAAATCCTTATCATAAATGGCCGAGAGTACTCCTATTAATGTAAACAGGATGAAAAACAGAAATGCATACACAAGATATCTTCTGTACTGATATACCAGTAAAGGGACCTCCGTACCGAAAAAGTAAAGGATCCTGTTCTGCTCTACTCTTTTTGTCTTATAAATTTTCTGAAAGATCTGAGAGGATAAGTAGTTTAAATAAACCGTAGTATTACTTTTGGGGTAATACGTCTGTGCAAAAGAAAGATCATTGATCAGGTTGATATACAGCGAAGACAAGTCATCAGGATTTTTTTTTATTTTCCCCTGAATAACCTGTTCAATTCCCAACCATTTTTCTTTATTTTGTTTTATAAAATAAACCTCTCTCATAATTGTTAGGCTAAAATAATAAAATTTATGTCTCAAATTGCGATTAATACTTCACAAAATGTAAATATTAATTTCAGCATTGCCAGTGTTGGTGAAAGAATGCTGGCCTTTATCATTGATCTGCTGATAAAGGTGGCCTATACGATCTTTATCTTTTATCTTTTTTTCAATGTTTTTGATTTGGGATATCTGTTGTACGGGCTGGACCAATGGTCTGTAGTAGCAATTTATATTGCCCTTACCTTACCGGTCCATATATATCCGCTGGTCCTGGAAAGCCTGATGGAGGGCCAGACCCCCGGAAAAAAACTTATGAAAATAAAGGTGGTGAAGATCGACGGGTATCAGGCCGGGTTTGGAGATTACCTGATCCGATGGGTTTTCAGGCTGATTGATATTTCATTTATGGGAGTTGTAGGCCTGATCTCCATGATCGTTTCCAAAAATAATCAACGGTTAGGCGATATCGCTTCAGGTACCGCCGTCATATCTCTAAAAAACAATATCAATATTTCTCATACCATTTTAGAGAACATCCATGAAGACTATATCCCGTCATTTCCCCAGGTAATTGCCCTGAGCGACAATGATATGAGAATTATAAAAGACAATTACACCAAGGCGGTTAGGATTGACGACCGGCAGATCATCAGTAAGCTATCCGATAAAATCAAAAGCACGCTGAAGCTTGAAATCGACCCTACAAAAATGACGGAAAGGCAATTCATCAATATCATCATTAAAGATTACAACTATTACACCGGGAAGGACCACTAGGTGTTTTTCTTAACCTATGTCAAATATAGTATCGGTGTAGTTTTTGTATCTTTATTCAATAAAGATTAATTATGGAATTTGTCAATAATAAGTCCGGGAATGGCGGAGTCATCACTCTGAATAATGAAATAAAAGAAATCGGAAGGCTCACCTATACCGTCTTTCCTGAACAGAATAAATTCATTATCTCCTTTGTATTGGTACACCCGGAATTTGAAGGAAGAGGTATGGGTAAATTCTTAGTGGAAGAGGCCATCAGGTTTGCAAGGGAAAATAACTGGAAGGTATATCCCCATTGTTCCTATGCAAGATCGGTAATGATGAGAATGAATGATGTGGATGACATCTTCTTAAAGAGCTAAAACCTCATTTATCAATATGTCTTCAATATTATCAGGGTAATTGACTTTAAGGTGAAAGTCTGAAGCTACCCAATTTCTTATTTCTTCGGCTTTTAAAACCTTGGAATTAGGAATTCCCATTTTATCCAGAGCACAGGCATTACACTCCTGTTCATATTGATTGTGGATGGGTATCACAAATAGTTTTTTATCCATGAAAAGAGCTTCAGCAGGAGTTTCGAAGCCGGCATTGCACAGGATTCCGTCACAATGCTCAAAGTATTTTAAATACTGGATCTCATCAATCGGGAAAACTTCGGCATTTCCTTCCTTAAATTGTATTTTACTGTATTTGGAAAATATCTTCCATTCCACAGGGATTTCTTTCAGGACCCTGATAATGTTTTCGTCTGAAAAGCTGGGCAGGTATACCAGGTAATACCCTTTTTTTTCAGGATTCAGATTTCTGATCTTTTTCCTGATAACCGGCTTTTTGATCTGCGGATGGTAATTTTCAAAATGAAAGCCTAGCTTTTTTTCAGCCGGAGCATAATATTTTAGGACCAGCTCTCCAAAAAAATCTTTTTTCTCAGGTTTGGGTGTTTCCTTAAAGCTCATTGAAGCCTGATGGCTTAATCCTATTACCGGGAGCTTCCTTATTTTGCATGCCCAGGCCGTCAGGGGCTCAAAATCATTGATGATCAAATCATATTGTGAAAGCTCCAGATCCCTGATCGCTTTTATCGCTTCAAAGAACCTATTATCCGTAAAGGTTTTAAGGTAAGACAGGCCGCCTGTTTTATTGTAAAGAAGGGAAATCCCCCTGTATTGGAGATTAATATCAAAATCAGCCTTTAACTGCGATTGGTGCCCGCTGATCAGGGTATCTACCGAAGCGTGCTTTTTAAGAAGGGGGATAATCTCCTGGGCCCGTGCAATATGTCCGTTTCCAGTTCCCTGAAATGCATATAAAACTTTCATCAGGTAAAGCTGGTTACTATTTTTAAAAGCTCGGAAGTGTTGATATCCTGAATTTCTTCAGCCTCGTCATCCTTCAGCAAATGTTTGTGTTCATCGTAATAAAAAATCTTCCATTCCTTATCATGATATTCCAAAGCAGAAAGGTTTTCGATCCAATCCCCTGAATTAAGATAGGTACAGGAGCCCTTTTTATTGATCACTTTCCTGATCTGAGGCTGATGAATGTGTCCGCAAATTACATACTCATAATGATTGTCTATTGCAAGCTCGGATGCCGTCAATTCAAAATCACCAATGTACTTTACGGCCTTTTTTACATTATTTTTAATCTTCTTTGAAAAGGAGTACTTTTCCTTACCCATTTTCTCCAGGAACCAGTTTACAACATTATTGATCATGATCAGCAGATCATATCCTTTTCCTCCGAGTTTAGCGATCCATTTGGAATGCTGAACGGAGGCATCGAAAACATCTCCATGAAATATCCAGGTTTTTTTATCGTTGATATCCAGGCAGATTTTATTGCAGACTTTCAGTTTACCTAATTCGAAGTCGGTAAACTTCCGGAACATTTCATCATGGTTTCCGGTGATATAGTAAACATCTGTATTTTTGGTAGCAAATGAAAGAATCTTTTTGATCACTTTCAGATGGGGTTTAGGGAAGTAAGACTTTTTGAATTGCCAGATATCTATAATATCGCCATTCAGAACCAAAGTTTTAGGCTGTATGGAATTAAGATATCTCAATAATTCTTTAGCCTTACATCCGTAAGTTCCCAGATGAACATCCGATATCACAACTAACTCAACGTTTCTTTTCATAATTTTATGCAAAGAAACTAATTGAAAATTAACTGTATATGAATGTTATATTATATTTTACAAAGAGTTCATTAACTCTTCTGTGATTTCCATATTGTGATATACATTCTGTACATCGTCATCTTCCTCGAAACGTTCAAGCATCTTCATGTTAGCCTTGAATTGCTCTTCGCTGACCTCTTTGGTATTATTAGGGATTCTCTGAAGTTCCGCACTTTTAGCTTCAATTCCCAGCTCATCCAGTTTATGAGACAGGGAGCCAAAATCTTCAAAAGCGGTGGTAATCATTACTTCTTCTTCATCCTTATCAATTTCTTCTGCACCGCCATCGATCATTTCCATTTCAAAATCATCCCAATCCATTTTAATCTGCGACAGGTCTATATTGAAAATCCCTTTTCTGTCGAAAATAAACGCCAGCTCACCATTTTTCCCAAGATTTCCGTCAAACTTATTGAAAATAGCCCTTACATTGGCTACGGTTCTTGTTGTATTATTTGTGGTACATTCCACAAAAAACGCCACTCCACCCTGGCCATATCCTTCGTAAGTGATTTCTTCGTAGTTTTCTGCATCTGCACCACTTGCCTTTTTAATGGCTCTTTCTACATTATCTTTTGGCATATTCGCTCCTTTGGCATTCTGGATGCATCTTCTCAGCGCAGGGTTTGAATCCGGATCTGGTCCACCTGCTTTTACGGCTAATGCGATATCTTTACCGATTTTAGAGAAAGTTTTGGCCATCTTGTCCCAGCGGGCCATTTTAGAAGCTTTTCTATATTCAAACGCTCTTCCCATTTTTATTTTAAAATTTTCAACAAAAATACTTAAAAGTGGATGAAAAAAAAATACCCCCAAAAATTTGGAGGTATTTATTATTTAGAAAAATTAATTATTTTCTTTTTCTTACTACTTTTTTCTTAGCCGGAGCTTTTTTCACTGTAGTCTTTTTCTCTACAACTTCAAGGTCAGACTTCTTAAGTGCATCCCAAGCAGCACCGTTCACTGCTTCTACAACTACTTTTCTGTCTACCATTCTTTCTGCATCAGAAGCTTTTTCAGAAACTGTTGCATCTCTTTCACCTACACCTACAGATTTTAATTGGCTTCCGTTAACACCTCTAGATTCCAGAGCAGCAACTACTGCAGCAGCTCTTTGTCTTGAAAGTTTCAAGTTGTAAGCGTCAGAACCTTTCTTATCTGTGTGACCAGTTACTAAGAATGTACCGTCGTTAGATTGCTTAATGATTTCAGCAGCTTGATCAAGTTTACCACTAGACTCAGGTCTGATTGTAGCTTTGTTGAAGTCGAACAAGATATCTTTAAGAGCTCCTGTAGCTTCTTGAGCGATCACTTCTTTAGGCTTAGGACATCCGTTGTACTCTGGAAGACCTGGAACAGTAGGACAAGCATCATCTTTATCTAGGATACCGTCACCGTCTGTATCTGGCCAAGGACAACCGTTGTTTTCAGCAGGACCTGCTACTGTAGGACAAGCATCATCTTTGTCGATAACACCGTCACCGTCTGTATCTGGCCAAGGACAACCGTTGTTTTCAACAGGACCAGCTACATCTGGACATTGATCGTCTTTATCTGGAACTCCGTCACCGTCTGTATCAGGACATCCCTGGAATTCTGGTAAACCTGGAGTATCAGGGCAAAGATCGTCTTTATCTAGGATACCATCTTTATCTCTATCTCTGTTTCCAAATCTGAATAATAAAGATGCAGAAGCTTGCCAAAAGTTAGCAACAGTAGATTTATCACCAGGAGTTGATACATAATCTCCCTGAATACCTAAACCGAAGTTTTTAGTTACCCAGAAGTTAGCACCTGCACCTGTAGAAACTGTAAAGAAGTTTGCTTTACCGTTTTCATCACCGTTATCTCCATTAGTGATCACGTGTCCGTTAGCGTCAGTTCTTGGGAAAGTAAGTGCTGTATAGTCATGTCTTAAATAGTTAGCACCAACTCTTAAATATGGATCAAACCAAGACTCCTCATTCCATAAAAGACCTGCAGCTTTAGCCTGGAAACCAAGACCTGTCATAAGGAAAAATTCTTTCCCCATGTTGAATCTTTGGTTTTCAACATTTCCAACTGAAGTCTGCCAGTCAATTACTAAACCTTTACCAACGTTTCTTGCAACTGTAAGTTTAGAAAGTGGTGGAGTAATAGAGAAGTTGTTCATATTGAACAAAGTCTTCGTTAAATTATTAGCAGAGAACGTATTACTGAAGTTGTTCTGCTGTGCCATATGGTTTTCCGCATGAGCACCAACTCCGATCAACCACGGATTGTTGGTAGTCTGAGCGAATACAGTAGAAGCAACAGTAAGTGCCAATGCTGAAATTCCTAATTTTAGATTTTTCATAGAATTAAATGATTAAATAATTGATAATGCAAAATAAATATAATTTTTCTTTATATACAAAGTTTTTCAAATGATTTTTAACTTTTCTTTAATATTCTGTCCAGGTTTCGTTTATTTTCTCTATCTTTTATCGCTTCTCTTTTATCAAAAAGTTTTTTACCTCTCGCAAGGGCTATCAACACCTTAGCTTTGCCTCTGTCATTGATATAAAGTTTTAAAGGTACGATTGTATTTCCTGCATCCTTCAACTTCTTTTCAAGTTTTTGCAATTCTTTTTTGTGCAACAGCAATTTCCGTTCCCTTTTTGTTTTGTGATTGTAAAATGTGCCTAATTTATATTCGTCTATCATCATATTGATGATGTATAATTCCCCATCAATAAACTGACAGAACGATTCTGCAATAGAGGCTTTGGAGGAACGCAAAGATTTTATTTCCGTACCCGTCAAAACCATTCCCGCTTCAAATTCCTCCAGGATCTCATACTCAAACCTTGCTCTTCTGTTCAGTATATTGACTGTTTTTTCAATCTTCATCATTTTAAAATTTCGTTAATGAAATATATAAAAAAATACAGTACATTAAAAACTTGACTATTACATTATTACAAAATACCCAAATTCTTTTTGTATTTTTGCGCCAAATTTACAAAACTATATGTTAACAGTATCAAACTTATCTTTACAATTCGGGAAAAGAGTTCTTTTTGACGAAGTAAACATCATGTTTACAAAAGGAAATTGCTACGGTATCATCGGAGCAAATGGAGCAGGAAAGTCTACATTCCTTAAAATATTGACAGGAAAGCAGGAGCCGACTACAGGACACGTATCTCTGGAACCTGGAAAAAGGATGTCTGTACTGGAGCAGGATCACTTTGCCTATGATCAGTATACTGTGCTTGAAACCGTATTAAGAGGAAATAAGAAATTATTCGAGATAAAAGAGGAAATGGATGCCTTGTATGCAAAACCTGATTTCTCGGATGAAGATGGCATTAAAGCAGGAGAATTGGGAGTGGTCTATGATGAAATGGGAGGATGGACTGCTGAATCGGATGCGCAGACCATGCTTTCCAACGTAGGGATCTCAGATGATATGCACTGGCAGATGATGGGCGAACTTGAAAATAAAGACAAAGTAAAAGTCCTTCTGGCTCAGGCACTCTTCGGAAATCCTGATGTACTGATTCTTGACGAGCCTACGAACGACCTTGATATTGATACTATTTCATGGCTGGAAGACTTCCTTGCCGATTATGAAAATACGGTAATTGTTGTATCTCACGACCGTCACTTCCTGGATGCTGTTTGTACCCATATCGGAGACTTAGACTACTCCAAACTTAATTTATATACCGGTAATTATTCTTTCTGGTATCAGGCTTCTCAACTGGCAACCAGACAAAGGGCTCAGGCCAATAAAAAGGCTGAAGAAAAGAAAAAGGAGCTTCAGGAGTTCATTGCAAGATTCAGCTCAAACGTTGCCAAGGCCAAACAGGCTACCGCAAGGAAAAAAATGCTTGATAAATTGAATATCGAAGATATTAAGCCTACTTCAAGAAGGTATCCGGCCATCATTTTTGAAATGGAAAGAGAGGTAGGTGACCAGATTCTAGAAGTTAAAGACCTCGAAAAAACCAAAGACGGAGAGCTGCTTTTCTCCAATATCGATCTGAAACTTAAAAAGGGAGACAAGGTAGCCGTACTTTCCAAAAACTCACTGGCCATTACAGAATTCTTTCAGATCCTGGCCGGAAATTCCACAGCTGATAAAGGTGAATATGCTTGGGGAGTCACTACTTCACAGTCTTACATGCCTTTGGATAACACGGAGTTCTTTCAGGAGGATTTAAATCTTGTTGACTGGCTAAGACAGTTCACCAAAAATGATGAAGAACGCCACGAGGAGTTCATGAGAGGTTTTCTGGGGAGAATGCTTTTCTCAGGTGATGAAGCGCTGAAGTCCTGTAAAGTACTTTCAGGAGGTGAAAAAATGAGATGCATGTTCAGCAGAATGATGCTTCAGAAGGCAAATGTCCTCTTATTAGATGAGCCTACCAACCATTTAGACCTTGAAAGTATCACGACATTAAACAATTCATTGTCTAATTTCAAAGGAAATATCTTACTGGCATCTCATGACCATGAAATGCTTCAGACGGTCTGTAACAGGATCATTGAATTAACTCCAAAAGGAATTATCGACAGAGAGATGACTTACGATGAATATCTTGAAGATAAAAAGGTAAAAGAGTTAAGAGAAAAGATGTATTCTTAATTACCATAATAAAAAACCGTTCGCTTCACGAACGGTTTTTTATTTGGATACTCGCAGGAATAAACTTTTACTTTAAAATATAATTCCCTATTTTTGTGAAATGAGTCAAAAATGGATTTATAAGCCCGAACCCGATGAGGAAATTGTGGACAGATTAAGTTCGTCACTTGGTTTTGGAACTTTTGAATCTAAGCTTCTCGTTCTTAGAGGAATTGACAATTATCAAAAGGCCAGAGAGTTCTTCAAACCAAATTTAAACGATATCCATAACCCATTTTTAATGGCAGACATGCAGAAAGCTGTCGAGCGCATTGCCACAGCCATTGAGAATGGAGAAAAAATCCTGGTTTACGGTGACTATGATGTGGATGGTACCACTGCCGTAGCTTTGATGTACCTGTACCTCAGTAAGATTGTTGAAAAAAAATACCTGGATTACTATATTCCGGACCGGAACTCCGAAGGATACGGGATTTCCACCGAAGGTATTGATTTTGCCAAAGAGAACGGTTTTTCATTAATTATCGCTCTAGACTGCGGCATCAAGGCTATTGATATGATCAATTATGCGGACAGTCTCGGTATTGATTTCATTATCTGTGACCATCACCTTCCCGGTGAAGAGATCCCTAATGCAGCCGCTGTGCTTGACCCTAAGAGAAGCGATTGCCGGTATCCGTTCAAAGAGCTTTCGGGTTGCGGAGTAGGCTTCAAGCTATGTCAGGGACTCAACACCATTTATAAAATTCCCGAAGCCGAATTATTTGAGCTGACCGATTTGCTTGCCATTTCCATCGCCGCGGATATTGTTTCTATGACCGGTGAGAACAGGGTCCTTGCTAAGATGGGATTAAAAACCTTAAGAAAGACCAGAAATCTCGGCCTAAGGCTGTTAATTCCTGAAGACAAGCTCTCTCATTTTGAGATTTCAAATATTGTCTTTGAGATTGCCCCGAAGATTAACGCGGCCGGGAGAATCTCTCACGGTAAAGCGGCTGTTGAACTGATGGTTTCTGATAATCTGAAGCATGCCAACCAAATTGTGAATGACATCATGAACCTTAATGATGAGAGACGTGAACTGGATATGAACTCCACACTTTCGGCATTGAACCAGATCATAGAATCCCAGCAGGAAACAAGGCATACCACAATTGTCTATCACCCTGAATGGAATAAAGGCGTCATAGGAATTGTAGCTTCCAGACTTATCGAAACCTATTACAAGCCTACTCTGGTTTTTACTGATGGAAATAACGGTGAAATGGTAGCTTCCGCAAGGTCAGTTTCCGATTTTGACGTACATGAAGCTCTTGACATGTGCTCTGAATATTTCCTTAAATTCGGAGGCCATCATGCTGCGGCAGGGCTTTCAATGGAAAAGGAAAAGTTTGAGGCCTTCAAAGAGAAGTTTGAAAAAGTGGTGGCGGAAAAGATCCAGGAACATCAGAAAGAACCATCCATTACTATAGACTCTGAGATTCAGATCGATGAGATCAACCGGGAGTTTATCAATTTCCACAGGAAGCTGGCTCCTTTCGGCCCTCACAATATGAAGCCTATTCTGGCTTTAACCAATCAAAAGGTCTCCGGCCATATAAAAACGATGGGAAAAGACAACAATCACCTGAAGTTTTTTATAAAGCAGGAGTCCACCGGAAGAAATATTGAGTGTGTGGGGTTCAAGCTGGGCCAATTCTCTGAAGATTTCAAAAATAAATATTTCGATCTGGCCTTTACCCTGGAAGAAAATCACTGGAAGGGAAATGTTACGCATTACCTGAACATTAAGGATGTAAAGTTTAGAGATCAGGCATAAAACATTCATGAAAAAGGTTGGTTTATTTTTTGGTTCGTTCAACCCCATTCACATCGGGCATCTTATTCTGGCCAATTACATCCTGGAAAACTCCGATATGGATGAGCTCTGGTTTGTGGTGAGCCCGCAAAACCCTTTCAAAGACAAAAAATCTTTGCTTAAAGACCATAACAGAATGGATATGGTGCAGCTTGCCGTAAAAAATTATCCGAAGATGAGAGCCTCCAATGTAGAATTTTCTCTTCCGGTACCAAGCTATACCATTGATACCCTGACCTATCTCCATGAAAAATACCCTGGCTATTCTTTCAGCCTGATTATGGGTGAAGATAATCTGGAAAGCCTCCATAAATGGAAAAATTCAGAAGTCCTGATCAAAAATCACCATATTATCGTTTATCCGAGGGTTTCTAATGGTGAGAGAAAAGATCCTGAATATCTCAAGCACGAAAACATCTCTCTGATCAAAGCTCCTGTTATAGAAATCTCAGCCACTGAGATCCGTAAAATGATCAAAGAGGGTAAGAATGTAAGGCCTATGCTTCCTCCGGAAGTCTTTGAATATTTGGACGGAAGCAATTTTTATAAGTAATTTTGTATTCAGGAGCAGGTGGTCTCAGGCCTGGATCATCCCGGCCTCTGAATTTATAGCTAAAAAGAATGAATTTCATTGAAAAATTTTTCTCAAAATACCCTCAGGAAAAGGTTATTAAATGGTTTAAAAAAGTATGTTTGGCGGAAGCCATTACCTGCTTTTTGCTGTACGGCATCGCAATGATCTGGAAAAGGTATGATGATGAAGGCACGCTGGCAACTGTTTTTATTATCATTATTGGTAATATTCATGGTCTGTTCTTCACCCTATACCTTTTGCTCTGTCTGCCCGCAAGAAAAATCTATCAATGGGATGATGAGGATTTTGTATTTGCACTATTGTCTGCCTTCTTCCCTTTTGCAACGATCTGGGTGGATAGAAAGCTGGCCCGGTTTGACCGGGAATAAAAGAAGAATTCTTTCCGGCCTTTATTTCATCTCTTAACGTACCCAGTTGCCGTGAAAGTATGCTCACCCTCTCACCATCTGCCATATTCATTGGACGTAAAGTCTATGTAGTCTCCTAACATTACCGATCTGAATTACGGAATAGCTTGTAGCTGGCTGAAATTACCTCCCGAGAGCTCAAGCTGATACTGGTATATAGTTCCCCATTCCGAAACATCAGCCACATCCATTGAGAATATGGTTCAAGATAGACTCGGCCCCGTACTTTACACTCTTAAGTCCTAACACAAACTTTAAAGACTGGCTATTATTTGGTATGCTATATCCATTTATGGTAGTATAGATGAAATATTGCTTAAATGGGTTGCCGAAAAAATACCGCGAATTGATATCTCTGAGGTCTGAAGATTTATCATGTCATCAAAAAGGACTGGCTGAACAGCCATAGGTAATGAAAGAAAAGCTTCTAAATGTAATTAAATAATTTTCGTTGATGAAAAAAATCTGATTTGTGATGTAACAAAAACCTCATCCGTGTTGTCCTATCATATAGAAAGCCCAAAGTCTTAAAAAAACAGCATAAATTTTTAACTACTAAAAATCAATAAGTTAAAATTTGTTTATCAATTTTTTAAGTACTTTGTATTGCAAGATACTAAAATTATTATATATCTTTGTGATGTTTAATAATAACAAATACAAGCTAATAACACATTAAAAATAAAGTCATGAAAGCGCCTATTCTCATTGCAGCCATATTTTTCAGCGGATTAGCTTTCGCACAACAAAAGAAATCAGATTCGGTAAAAACCAAAACCATAGAGGGAGTAACCCTGACCAAACAGGTATTCAAGAAACAGAGTGATCGCTTTGTCTATGATGTAGCAGCATCACCGGTTGCCAAAGGTAATACCACCTTTGACCTTTTAAAACAAACCCCACTTTTGTCAACCATAGATGATAAAACATTAAAAATTGCGGGAAAAAACAATGCCCTGATCTATATTAACGGGAGAAAAACTAATATGGATACAGAATCTCTGGTACAGTTCCTGAAAAATACCCCGGCAGAAAATATCCAGAAAATTGAAGTGATCACAGTTCCGGGAAGCGAATACCAGGTAGAGTCTTCGGATGGGATCATCAATATTATACTGAAGAAAAAGATGAGCGATGGTACAAACGGAAATATGAGAATGGCCAACACCCAGAATAAATATAATTCAAGCCAGGCCAGCTTTTCCGTGAATTACAGAAAAGATAAATTAGGAATCAATGCCAACCTCAACGGCGGCGAAAATATCCAGCCTCAAACCTATATCTTACGGAACGGAACCGATCAGGTAAAAAATGAATCTGTAGGTGATATTGACGATCCTAATAAAAACATTGGCGGCTACCTTAATATCGACTATCAGCTGACCGAGAAAAGCAATCTGGCATTATCCTGGAACTCATGGGCTAACAAAAGCTACAATTCAACGATCGACCTGTTCAATACTTTATCTGAATATAATACAGACGGAACCGTAAAAAATACTTACACCAAGACAAAAAATAAAGAAGATGCCCGTAACTACAATAACTCTGTAAATTTAAACTATGAATTGAAACTTGATTCCTTAGGGAGCAAATTAAATGTAAATGCAGCTTACCTCAATTATAAAAGGTTCCAGTATTCTGATAACCGAACCATGGTTCCCGGAACGCTTTCTGATTATTCCACAATAGGAAAGCAGATCATTCAGGATATACCCCAGATCATTAATAACTTCTCCGGAACGGCAGATTATATTCAAAAGTTTAAAAATGATCTTACCATATCCGTTGGCGGAAATTTCAACAGGACAAAAACCGATAATGATACCAAAAACTACACTACCCTGTTTACGGGCCCTGATCAACAGCTTTTGCCGGCTCCGATAAATTCTGAAGAATTCAATCATTTCATTTATGATGAAAATATCTATGGCGCCTATTTAACGGTAGAGAAAAAGTTTTCAGACAAGTTTTCAGGGAAAATAGGGGCCCGATACGAGATCACTAACAGTCTGGGAACCTCAGACAATGCCGCTCCTGAATACAGAAGAATTGAGAGGAACTATAATAATCTGCTGCCTTATTTAAGCTTCAACTATGCGATCAATGATAAAAATAACATCTCCTATTCATTCTCCAGCAGAATGAGGAGGCCCAGCTTCTGGGAGCTTAATCCTGTAAGAAATTATATTACGGAATTTAATTATACACAAAACAACCCTTTTGTGAAGGCCTCTTCCACTTATAATCAGGAGCTGACCTATATGTATAAGAACTCATACTTTCTGATCCTGAACCACTCTTATTTCAAGGATCAGATCACCCAGGTCCCTTTGCAGGGTTTTGTGAAATCAGTGGACGGAACTGTAGGAACACAGAACGTATTGCGCTACATCCGGACAAACTTTGGGGATAAACAGGAAATGTCTGCTATGGTGGGGATCCAGAAGACCTTCTTCAAACAATATTTAACTCTGAACTTTAATGCAGGGGTACAGCATAATATCAACAACGGGTCTTTGGCGGTAGACCCTACGTCCGGCGATACTTTTCTTGATAAAGACGGGAATCCTCTGGTATACACCAATAATGTAAAATCAACCAGTCTGGTCATCACAAGTAATAATACCATCCGGCTGGACAAAAAGAAAACCTGGTTCCTCGGGGTAAATTACTTCTATGTAGACAAACAGCAGATCGAACTTGGAATGCTGAAAAATTTAATGAGCTTAGATTTAAGCCTGAAGAAAAACTGGAACGACTGGACCTTTGCCCTGAATGTAAACGACATATTCAGAACCAACATTGTAGAAATAGAAGATTATCAGGCCAATGGGAATTATAATTATATAAAAAATGATCAGTACAGAAGAAGCATGACAATAAGCCTTACCTATAATTTCGGAAACCAGAAAGTGAAAAAGGTAAGAGATATCGAAAGCGCTTCGGATGCTATTAAAAGCAGGACCAGATAAAACAATCATCTTTCATAATCAATCATTTTGTGTAAAACTCGCTGAGAAATCGGTGAGTTTTTTTTAATTTTAAGAACATGAAAAATTTATTGTTCTTTCTGGTCTTTGCCTTTATTACCGGTTGTACGGAGAAGAAAAGCAGTCCGGACCAACGCCATGTTATAAGATATGATTTTGCTTATGGTAAGGATCCAGAACAAAAGATGGATATCTACCTTCCCAAAACTCAGAATATAAGCCGTGATGTTTTCATTATTATCCATGGCGGAGGCTGGCGTGGCGGCAATAAATCCGAACTGACAGCCTTTACTGTTTCCATGATGAAGAAATTCCCCAATTCTGTTTTTGCAAATATCAATTACAGGTTGGCCTCAACTTCACAATATGCAATCCCCAACCAGACTGATGACATCGGCCATGTTATCCGCTATCTGGAGAAAAAGCTGACGAACAGTCCCCGATTTATTCTTCTGGGGAATAGTGCAGGCGGATATCTTTCCATGTTCTATGCTTATAAATTCAATACCGGCAGAAATATAAAAGCAGTGGTGAATATTGTTGGCCCTGCAGATCTATCAGATCCCGGATTTAAGAGCTATGAAGATTACTTTTTTGTTGAAAGGCATCTGATAGATCCTAAAATTGTTTCCTCCGAATCTCCGATGGCCTTTGCAAGCCCCATATCCTGGGTTGATACCACCTCCGTGCCCACCCTTTCCTATTATGGAAAAAATGACCGCGTCATTCCCTTCTCACAAAAGGAGATCCTTGATTCAGTATTGAATAGGAACCATGTGATCCATGAATCTTTAGAATTTAGTGGCGGACATTTAGACTGGTTAAAGGAGGATAACAGAAACTTTTTGATCGATAAGATTGCCAAGTTCCTGAAACGGATTGAAAATAAAACGCCTTGAAAATTCAAAGCGTTTTTATTTTATTCAGATTTTACAATTTCAGTCCTTTCTGAAATTCCATTGACATTAAAGGCCTCGATTTGAAAATAATAGGCATCTGTCCTGTCAGCTCCCGTGAAGAAATACTCGTTTTTACCATACACCATAATGCTTCCGTAAAGTTTGTCAGGAGATTTTCCCCAGTAGATCACATACCCATCTGCATCAGGGTTTTGCTGCCATTTCATCCAGATGCTTCTCCTCTCTCCATATTTTTTGGCATCAGCTCTCAAAGGAACAAAGTTCTGCACCTTCTGCGGTTTGCTGCCGGCTCCTTTCCCAAATACTCTGAAACCGCTTAACGCAAACTTTCCTGTCGGCATTTTCAGATTTTCCATTTTCAGGAATCTGGCTTTGGCGGGTTTTTCAAGCTCTACATAATCATGAGGGACATCTTTGGTATTTTTACTCTTGTCCACAATTACACGCCATTTTTTACCGTCATTGGATCCATAAATTTTATATTGGTGCATTTTTCCTAAAGTCTTACCCAGAAATTCCGCATCCTGATCGGCATAGTTGATCTGAATGGCATTGATGGTGGAAACATCTCCTAAATCAGTTTGAAACCATTCTCCTGCATTTCCTGTTTTTGCACTCCAGTAGGTTTTGATGTCTTCATCTACCGCATAATTGGAATGATAGCCTCCCAAAGTGGATGATACCTGAACCGGCTTGTTGTAGTTCAGCAGCATCCAGCCTGCAAAAAGCCCTTTTGTGAAATCCTTTCCCTGGGCATATTGCGGAAGATAAGTAGGATAATCCCCATAAGCCGTATTACAGTACATCACATCATCCTTATCAAAACCTGCCGGCCATATTCCGATTCTTCTTTCAAAATTATTTTTAGTTGAAATAAAGATTGTGGAGACATGCCACCAGTTTTTGAAGTTATCCTCAAAGGTGGCTCCATGGCCTGCTCCCCGGGCAAAGCCACCCGGCTTATATGAAAATGGATTGTGCTGCTGGTATTCAAAACCTTCCAGGGGGTTTTTACTTACGTATACTCCATCTGAATATCCGCTGAATTCGGTTGCCGGAGCCCCGTACTGCATATAATACTTTCCGTTATGTTTCGTCATCCAGGCACCTTCCACAAAAGGCTGGAGGAAAACATTGTCATTATATTCACCAAATCTTTCCCAGCCATGATCTTCCGGCTTCAGCCTGATGATAGGTTTTACAAAACCTTCGGACTGCAGGGTTTTCACTTTTACTTCTGTTCCCAGCAGCGGCCATTCATTACTTGAGCCCCAGTACAGATAGAGTTTATTTTTATCTTCATCATAATGGAATGCCGGATCCCAGGCTCCCACTTTCAGGGTATCCACTGCAATATGCCAGTCATCTTTTGTAGGGTTTGTGCTTTTCCAGATCGGAAAGTCCTGTTCCCAGGTAGAGCCAAACACGTATAAAGTGTCCTTCATTGCCCAGACCGCAGGTGCATTAAGATCATGGATGTATTTATTATCCCTTAAAAACTTACGGTGAATAAATTTCCAGTCCAGCATATCATCACTGTACCAGTAGCCTTCCTGATTAGTAGAGAAAAGGAATAGTTTGTTTTTGAAATTAACAATTACCGGATCTGCTGTCGCCCGGTGTTTCCCCTGTTTTGAAAAAGACTCGAAAGGTGTATAACCGTAGTCTATATTGACCGGGTTACAAAATGTTTTTTGCTGGGCACTCAGGAATATTCCCAATACCATCGCAAATGAGATAAGGTACTTCTGCATCTTTACTTTTTTTACATTAAAGACAAATTTAGTTAACTTTTTTCGGTTTCTTCCAAATAAATCCGTCCAATAAATAGTGCGTTAACTGCGGAACCACTAATAACGGAATCAGGAATTGAGACCAGTTTTGCCTATAATGGTAATAAGTATAGATTATTATAAAAATCTTCTGACTCTGTTTCCAAAGTCAGAAGTATATGTAAACCTTTGCCGGATAATGGTTTCAATTAAATATTTTTCGCAAATATATTTATTTTTTCGGCAAGAAAACTTCAGCCAGCATACAGCGGGCACTTCCTCCACCGTTTACTTCAATTGTGTGTAAGTCTGAATAAATGATTTCACAATATTTTTCAATATTTGCGACCTGTTCCGGAGTTAAAGACCTGTAAGCTGTTTCACTCATAACAAGGAATTTTTCACCTTCTTTATTTTGAACCTGGAGCATATTTCCTGCAAACTGCTGCATCTGTTCTTCTGAGATCTCGATGATCTCTTTTCCGGAATTTTTGATCGTTTCGATCACCTTGCTTCTTTCAAGCTCATCATCTATACAATCCAGACAGATCACTACAAATCTGTCCGCAACACACATCATTACATTGGTATGATAAATCGGAAGCCTTTCTGTACCTACTGTCTGAAATGAGTGAAAAACCACCGGCATAAAGCCATACTTTTCACAAAACTTTCTGAACAGCTTCTCATCCAGCCTTAAGGACACTGAACCATAAGCAATTTTATTGTCATGATCAAAAATCATACTTCCTGTTCCTTCCAAAAATTTTTCATCGGCTTCGGAAGATGACCAGTCATCCACCTCCTCTACTTCAAACCCCCGGTCTTTTATGGCTTCAATAATATCATTTCTCCTTTCCACTCTTCTGTTCGGAGCAAACATCGGGTATAGAACTACTTTCCCGTCTTTATGGAAGCTCACCCAGTTATTCGGGAAAATTGAATCCGGAGTATGAGGTTCTAAGGTGTCTTTAACAGTAATGACGTTAATTCCTTTGCTTCTCAGCTTTCCAACAAAATTATTGAACTCCTGCAAAGCTTTCTGCTGAACGTCAGAATCTTTCTGATCAACCTGAAAATAGTTATTCTCTGCTGTTTGCGCATTATAGCCGAACGCTATCGGCTCTATCATTAAAACGGTATCTGTTGTCTGCATGTATTATACTTAAAAATTAAGATGTAACGATATTCACTGCAACATCTCTACATCATATCATTTATTCTCTCACAAGGGGCATGGTAGAGCATCTGAGCAATCCACCCATTTTTGAAATTTCACGGTATGGGATTTCTTCTACGGTCATTCCCCATTCATTTCTCAAATGATCATTCATCCTTGTAAAAGTACTGTCTGAAACTACGATTTCAGGCGAAATAGAGAAAATATTCGGATACATTTCAAACATTTCTTCATCGGTTACGTGGAAACAGTTTTCTTCACCGAAAATATCAATGATCAGGCGATAGTCACTTTCATCCACAAATCCTTTTTTATAGATGATACATTTATCTTTTCCTACAGGATTGAATGTGCAATCCAGATGTAAGATCCCTTCATAGGGAACTTTATCATTTTTTTTCAGTTCGAGATCGATGATTCTTTTCTTCGGGAAATACTCCTTTAAGATCTCTATGGCGTATTCATTCGTCCTAGCGGTTTTATAATTGCGGTAATCTTCACTAAAGCAGGTCCCGATGAAAATAAAATCATCCCAGACGATCACATCTCCTCCTTCTATATGTGCTGTTTCCGGGAGATTAATAATTTTTCTCCAGGCTACTTTTTCAAAAACTTTTTTATATGCGTCCTGCTCATCCGCCCTGTCGGCAATCACATTTGAAATGATCATTTTATCATCAATTACAAAGGCCACATCTCTGGCAAAGACCTGGTTATAATCCTTAATAATGCTCGGGCGCAGAACTTCCACATCATATTTCTTCAATACCGCTTCAAAAGCATTCATTTCATTAATGATATCCTCTTCCTTAGGATAGATATTATGCTCGATAGAATAGTATGATTTGGCATCATAGCTTTCTTCAAGGGTGGGAACCGGTCCCATAGAATTAGGCTGGCCAAGAACAACTGATCTTAGCCTCCCCGTTTCGTTTTTAATATTTAGTTTCATAAAGATTTATGCAATGTACAAATATAAGTAAAGGTCTCTATTTACGAAACTTTTACGTCAGGGAAGAAATCTTTCTCTGTAAAATTTGCAATGCACAATTTTTTTACTTCAGTCTTGTCTTCTTATAAGGATATTAATTTGTATTATCCGGCTTTTTAAGATATTTTTAATAATGAACTTTGTTTATTTTGTAATTAAAATCAAAGAATTTATTTACTAATTATCCTTTTTTTCACCTTGTCCTGTTTTCTTCTTCCGTTTTTTGTATTTCTTTGGTCTGATATTTTGATTCACCAAAGTTGTAACTTAATGCCAAAATCAGCTTCTGACTGTCCCACCAATGTCTGAAACGGTTATCCATGATTTGTTTATGCCTGAATTCCAGCCTTTGATCGTAAGAATCAAAAATATTATTAAAGCTCAATTTTGTATTTAATTTATTTTCAAACCAGAATTTCTGGACAGAAATATCAATGGTGTAGCGGGGTTTTATAATGTATAAACTGTTTCCTGTCCTCGATTCATAATTGGCAAAAACATTGATTGTGAAGCCCTTCGGAAGTGTGAAAGCCTGGTTCATTCTTATTTCGTAATTATAAATTTTCAATGCAAAAACCTCATCCAGATAAGGCCTGAATTCATAATTGTAAAATCCCGAAAACTGAGTATTTATATTCCACCATTTTGTAATTTTTACAGGAAAGTTGGTTTCTAAAACAGCAAAATTCCGATAAGGCAAGTTCGTTCCCAAATATTCCAGAACATTAGTTTCCGGGTCATAAAGCGGATATCGCGTCATGACATCTTTTTCCTTTCCTATGGTAAAACTTGTTACCCAGTTTTTGTACCGGTACGTTGCTTTGATCTGGTTGGTGAAAGACGGCTGCAAATAAGGATTTCCGATCCAGTAATTCAGCGGACTGAAATAAAATCTAAAAGGATTTAGCTGTGAAAAAACCGGCCGGGTGATCTTCCGACTGTAAGAAACCGACAATTCATTGTTTTTATTAAAACTATAACTGGTGCTAAAAGACGGCAGCCATTCCAGATAATTCCTTGAAACAACTGAATCAATTGTAATGGCATTGGAAATACTTTTTGTATTTTCAAGTCTCAGCCCGGCATTGATTTGAAGCTTATCAAATTTCCGGCTGTATGCCAGGTATCCTGCCCATATTCTTTCCTTATATGAAAATGTATTACTTCGGAACGGGTCAAAAGCAAACTGGTTATTTGCTGCTAAAGTATCATATCTGATGTGGTTATTGGTATCAGAACTGCTGTATTTTATTCCGGCTTCAAAGGTTGCATTTTTAATTTTTTGGGAGACATCAATTTGTGAGGTATAAATTGTAATTTTATTCAGCAAATCAGATTTCCAGTAGGATAAAAGTTGTGAAGTCGGTTTGTCTTTATTGATAAAATCATCATTTTGCTTATTTTCAACAGACAGATAATTCCCTAAAAAACTTAATTTAAAATTTTTATTCTGAAATGAGTAATCGGCCGTAATCCCGTAATTACTCTGGTTATATGAAGTCGGATTTTCACTTTCCGTATTAAAAACCAGCTCGGTTTCATCCTGATTGGTTGTGTACAAAGAGCCCAGACGGATTCTTTCATGCTCGCTGAAATTTCTTCTGAAATTTAAGCCTATTCTGTTTTTATCATCTATTCTGAAATCAATTCCAGCCTGAAGATTATACATTTTGCCTTCATCTTTTTGATCAGTGGAAGTCCGCATGACATTGGTATTTGCCAGCCGCTGTAAAGCATTGTACCGGTATGTTGAAATTCCGTTGTTATAGCCCAGCTGCAAATTGTAAGCGATTTTACCTGCATTATAGGAAAGGTTTAAGGAATTTTCCCGGTAACTAAATCTGTTAACATATATATTTCCGTTATAATTTCCCCTCCATCCGGGATTGGTATTCTTTTTCAGCTTAATATCAATAATTCCTTTAAATTCCGCATCATATTTTGAAGACGGATTGGTATTGACCTCAATAGACTCAACCATTTCAGGGGAAAGTGAACGCAAATAAGCCTGTAATTCCTGGCTGCTCATAGCCACAGGTTTCCCGTTAATGAAAATTGACGGAGAAATTCTTCCGCTGATAAATATTCCGTCCTCGGCATCAACGGTTACATTGGGGGTTTTCCTGAGAACTTCGAGAATGTTTGTTGATGTTTTAAAATCTTTATTGTTAGCGACACGCATTACAATGTTTCCCTCATTCAGTTCTACGTTTCTTCTGGAATACTGAATGGTAACTTCCGAAATTGTTTTGACAGAATCATTTGATTTTAAAGAATCTCTTTCCTGTGATTTTACAAAAAATGATAAAAATAACAGCAGAATAAAAAACCATAATCTGGTTATCATAATCTTAAAATTTTATGAAACCAAAAGTATCGGGAAGAGACGGAAATCAGGTTTTAAAATATAAATTCCGAAGTACAGAATTATAGATTCGAACTCTGGAATGCTGATCCGGATGGTGTTTGCGACTGCTTATACAAAAGAGGTGTTGTGTTTTTTATTTTTTTGAAGGTTGAGAAAAATGTAGATTTTGAGTTGAATCCTACTTCATACCCTATTTCTTCAATCTTCAAATAAGAATCATTTTCAATCAGCTCACAAGCTTCTTTAATTCTGTATTCATTAATATAAGTAGAAAAACTTTTACCCAGGTTATCATTCAGCAATTGTGAAAGCTGATGCGGCGACATGCTCATTTTTGCTGCAAGGTGATTCAGTTTCAAATTTGGGTTTTTGTATAATTCCTCATGATGCATTAATTTTTCCAGTTTTGTAACAAAATTATCTGCTACCTCATCAGAGATTTTTTTATTGGAATATTTATTCACTTCTTTTGATACGGAAGGCTTATACTTTTTATTAAATAAAATCAGAAAATTAACATACAAAACAAATGAAAATACAATGCTTCCCCCGGCGCAATATATCTGAACCCAGCCCGTAGAAATCAGCTGATAAGCAAGAAAAATAATGACATTGCTTAGCAAGACCGGAAGGATAAATTTATTTAGATTTTTTGAGTTTTGTCTTGAAAACACATAGTACTGATAGACAGACAGAAAAACAAATACTGACCAAACTGTATAAACAAAGGTTGCAAAATATGTGTTCCAGGTAATCGGAAAAAACAGGTATAAAAAACCTACAGCCCCCAAGATCAGCGTTAAAATCCCAAAAGATTTCCTGCAATTTTTTAAAATAAACTGCTCCTGCAGAAAAGATGATTTTACATAATAATATAAAGCAGGCCCTGTATAAAATAAGGCGGCCAGCCCAAAATACGGGATAATTCTAGGCCAGTCAGGATAAAAATAAATAAAAACTGAAATTCCTACCCTGATACTTAATGTGAGTAAAATCAGCCCTAAAAAGAAATCAGGAATATATTTTATTTTCTTTACAAACAACAAATAAACTCCCAGCAGAAACCCGTTAAAAGCCCCTACTGCACTGAAAAAAAACAACATTTGCTGTCCGAAAGTCATTGAATATTAATTTTTTGTGGATAAAGGTAAATTTACTAAAATTCTTACATTCAGTTCCAGGTCATGATATAATTATTTTTCCAGCCGGTTAAGAATTACATTCCGCAGCCTTTCTTCATGCTCATCTCCCCATTGCCCCAAAGCAGCAATCACAGGAATTAAAGTTTTCCCAAATTCCGTAAGATTATATTCAACTTTTGGAGGAACAACGGGATAGATTTTCTTTGTAATTAATTCATGTTCTTCAAGCTCTTTTAGCTGCATATTCAGAACCCGTCTCGAGGCATCAGGTATTTTTCTCTGCAATTCGCTCGGACGCAAAAAACCTTCATTAATGAACCAGAGCAAGCGGATTTTCCATTTGCCGTAAAGTACTTCTCCGATCAGATCGAGACCGCAATTTAAATTGGGTGGTATTTTTCTTTCGTACATAATAACAAAATTACTTAATGTTCCAAAAACAGCAATAAGGGAAAAATTTGTCCCTATATGAATCGTTTTTCCGTTCTTGTACAGGGTTTACATACGTCTGAAATTTGTACTAAAAATAAGAACATGAAAGAAGCATTCAATTATGGTAATGAATTATCAGGTAAGACTGTCCTGGTGACAGGGGGAACAAAAGGTGCCGGAAAAGCTATTGCAGAGAGACTCCTTAATGCAGGAGCTACAGTAATTGTCACTGCAAGGAACCCGCCTGAATCCGGACGGAAAGAAATCCACTTTATAGGAGCGGACTTAAGTAGGCCCGAAGGAACTGAAAAAGTTGTGACAGAGATTCTATCCACTTTTGGAAAATTGGATATTCTGATAAACAATATGGGTGGTTCGGAAACTCCGGGGGGAGGTTTCGCGGTTTTATCGGATAAGGACTGGGATGAAACCATTCAGACTAATCTGCTGGCCCCCGTTCGTTTAGACAGAGGGTTTCTTCCACAGATGATTGAACAAAAATCGGGAGTAATTATCCATATCGCTTCTATCCAGGGAAGGCTGCCTCTTTATGATTCCACATTACCTTACGCAGCAGCAAAGGCAGGCTTGATCAATTACAGCAAAGGGCTGTCAAAAGAAGTTTCCCCTTTGGGAGTCCGGGTGCTTACCGTTTCTCCTGGATGGATCATGACAACCTCTGCCATCCGGATGATGGAACGTATTACCGAAAGCTCCCATTCAACGATAGAGGAAGCTACCCGGAGTGTAATGGATGCTTTAGGCGGAATACCCATTGGCAGTCCCGCAAAACCTGAAGATATTGCAGAATTTGTCGGCTTTCTGGTATCTCCAAGGGCAGGTTATCTCACCGGAACTGAGTATGTAATCGATGGCGGAACAATTCCAACAATATAATTAACCATAAAAAGTAATAAAATGAATTTACCTCTTGTATTAAAAAAATTATTGGAAGCCCAGAACACCTCTGACAGTGTCCTGTATTCTGAATGTTTTTCTGAGAATGCACTGGTTTTCGATGAGGGAAAGGTCTATAAAGGGAAGGATGAAATAAGGCGGTGGAATGAGAAGACCAACACGCAATATCAAACTCAGATCGAGCCTCTTGAATTTTCTGAAGAAGGTGAAACTTATAAATTAAAGGCCAGCATTTCCGGTTCCTTTGAAGGAAGCCCGATTACCCTGACTTTTACATTTCAAATTGAAAATGATAAGATCTCTTCTTTAATGATTTCGGATTAACCTCATTATGTTTCATTAAAGCCTATGATTTGATGGTTGCAAATAAAAATCCCAAAGCGTTGTTGCTTTGGGATTTTATGATATCTTTTATTATCTGTTTGCAATATCGATATAGTCTCTTTTCTGAGCTCCCTGGTAAACCTGTCTTGGTCTTCCGATCGGATCTCCTTTGAGTCTCATTTCTTTCCACTGAGCGATCCATCCAGGAAGTCTTCCTAATGCAAACATTACGGTAAACATCTCTGTTGGGATACCTAATGCCCTGTAGATGATACCAGAATAGAAGTCTACATTCGGATATAACTTTCTTTCCACGAAGTATTCGTCTTCAAGAGCCACTCTTTCCAGCTGCATGGCAATGTCAAGAGCTTTATCCTGGATTCCTAATGCATTAAGGATATCATCTGCCGCTTTTTTAATGATCTTCGCTCTCGGATCAAAGTTTTTGTACACTCTGTGCCCGAATCCCATCAAACGGAAATTATCATTCTTATCTTTTGCTTTTGCAACGTATTTTGCAACATCACCACCATCTTTTTCAATCAGCTCAAGCATTTCGATCACAGCCTGGTTCGCACCACCGTGAAGCGGGCCCCAAAGTGCGGAAACCCCTGCAGAAATGGAAGCGAAAAGGCCGGTATGAGCAGAACCCACCATTCTTACTGTAGAGGTAGAGCAGTTTTGCTCATGATCAGCGTGAAGGATTAATAATTTATCCAAAGCATCCACTATTACAGGATTTACTTCAAATTGTTCATTTGGCAATCTGAAAGTCATCTTGTAGAAGTTTTCTACATAGTTCAGGCTGTTATCTCCGTGGTTAAGAGGTAAGCCCTGAGTTTTTCTGTAGGTCCATGCACACAGATGAGCGAATTTAGCTATTAATAATTCGGCAGCATGGTCCATCTCTTCTTTAGAGTTTACATTAACGGCTTTAGGATTGAACGCGGTTAATGCGGAAGTTAAAGAAGATAAAACTCCCATAGGGTGAGCAGAACGAGGGAAAACATCGATGATCTTTTTCATCTCTTCTGCTATGAAGTTATATTTTTTAATATTGTTTTCAAAAGATGTGTACTGATCCTGAGTAGGTAATTCACCATGTAACAAGAGATACATTACCTCCGTGAAATTAGACTTTTCAGCGATCTGTTCGATAGGATAGCCGCGGTAGAATAATTCTCCTTTGTCTCCGTCTAAATAAGTGATTTCGCTAATGGTAGCCCCAGTGTTTTTATAGCCTAAATCCAGAGTGATTAAACCTGTCTGGTCTCTTAATTTTGAAATATCAATCCCTCTGTCTCCGATAGTACTATCCACAATTGGATATTCATATGAATTACCTTCGTAATTCAATATTACCTTGTTGTCTGACATTATTTATTTTTTTTCTAAATATACTACTTATTACAAAATACGGCAAACAAAAATTTTCGCTTGCCGTTATTTATAATTTCAATTATCTTTTTACTTTAAATGCGTCTAATCCAGGGAAAATTGCAGTTTCACCAAGAGCCTCCTCTATTCTTAAAAGCTGGTTGTATTTCGCCATTCTGTCTGATCTGGAAGCGGAGCCTGTTTTGATCTGTCCGCAGTTCATAGCCACTGCCAGATCAGCAATTGTAGAATCCTCTGTTTCACCTGATCTGTGAGACATTACTGAAGTGAATCTGTTGTGCTGTGCCATTTGTACGGCGGCCATAGTTTCGGAAAGGGACCCGATCTGGTTTACTTTTACAAGGATTGAATTGGCAATTCCTTCTTTTACCCCCCGTGATAATCTTTCAACATTGGTTACGAATAAATCGTCTCCTACCAGCTGTACTCTGTCGCCGATTTTTTCTGTCAACATTTTCCATCCTTCCCAGTCATTTTCCTGCATCCCGTCTTCTATAGAGATGATCGGGTATTTCTGCGTCAATTCAGCAAGGTAAGAGACCTGCTCACTGCTGGAGAATTGTGCCGCATCAGGGGTCTGGAATTTTCTATAGTCATAGATTCCGTCTTTATAGAATTCAGAAGAAGCGCAGTCTAAAGCCAGCATGATATCATCACCAGGCTTGTAACCGGCTTTTTCAATCGCCTGCAGCAAAGTATCCAAGGCATCTTCGGTTCCTTTAAAAGCAGGTGCAAAACCTCCTTCGTCACCCACAGCCGTAGAAAGACCTCTGGAATGAAGGATGGATTTTAAGTTATGGAAAATTTCAGTCCCTTTTCTCAAAGCATGGGAGAAAGAATCTGCTTTTACCGGCATGATCATGAATTCCTGGAACGCGATAGGTGCGTCTGAATGGGAACCACCATTGATAACATTCATCATTGGAACAGGAAGTGTATTGGCATTTACACCACCTACATATTTGTATAAAGGCATTTTCAATTCAGCGGCAGCAGCTTTGGCAGCAGCCAGAGAAACACCCAGAATTGCGTTTGCACCAAGGTTTCCTTTGTTTTTAGTTCCGTCCAGGTCGATCATAATCTGGTCGATCAGGTTTTGATCATACACAGGAAGACCTACCAATTCAGGAGCTATTACTTCTCTTACATTCTCAACAGCCTTAAGAACACCTTTCCCCATATATTCTGAACCGCCGTCTCGCAGCTCTACCGCTTCATGTTCTCCTGTAGAAGCTCCAGAAGGTACCGCAGCACGCCCCATTGTACCACTCTCTGTAAATACATCTACTTCAACTGTTGGATTTCCTCTAGAATCTAAAATTTGTCTTGCCTCAATGTAAGAAATGTAACTCATTTTTTATTTTTTTAGTTTATACAAATTTAATCAAAAATTATACTTCTCAAAGCTATTCAAAAAGTTCTTTACAACAATTCGGGATTAAAATTCAGGTTAGAATAATCTGATAAATTTTATCTGACCAACAAGCAATGAAACACAAATTATTTTCGAAAAAAACGTCTAAAATCAAATGTTCAATGCAACTCATAAAAGCAATGTCTCTGTTTTCGTAAAGTTAACCAAAACCTGAACTACAGTTTTCTTCTTCAAATACGGGCTTCCGTATTTTATTGTGTCTTACCTACATCCGGAACCCACTTATCAAAATGCCATTCTCCAGTATTTATCTGCAGTACCATACCTGTTCAATAAAACTATTCTTTCGGTATCTATTAATCACTTTTTCTTTAATTGCAGATAATTTATTACTATATTGGATTAAGACAATATTAAGAATTGTTCATATTCCATAATATCAGAAACAAAATTAAATAGGGAATTAATTTTGTTTATTTTCAATATTACTATTTCAAAATCATTTTATTAAAACAAAATTATATTTCATAATCCAATATGTTGAATTATCTGACAATGAGTCAATGTTCACAAATAATTAATTCAACAATTAGTGAATTATATTCTTTTCAAATTATCTTTGTGAAATATCAAACCAACCCAATTAAAAACTTCTAAAATGAAAAAAAACACAAGTTTTCTTAAGATCCTGGCAATCCTGCTGATTTTAACACTTAGCAGCTGCCAGAATGAGAGTACCGATTTGGCTCAGGATCCTTCAACTTCAACTGTCAGTAAAGATGACTACACAAAAGAAGAACTCCTTAAACAAGGGTGGAAAATAGTTAAAGTCATTAAGTTAAATTCTGATCTGTCTCAACTAAACAGTGCCAAAACTACAGTAACAACCCCGCAACCTGTCCCGTTAACCGAATCCCATTTACGAGATTTAGGATATGATGTAGCCTTTCCCGCTGGGATAACCAGTTTAAAAAGTGCGTTTACAAGAAATAATCAAACTCCTGATGGTATATGGTTTAATTCAGGTCTCATGGTAGGTAATGTTAATACTGAAAATTACGCCGGTCAACAGCCTAACGCACAAATCAAACTGGGCACTCCACAAATATCTAATAAAATCACAACCAATTTGCCTGATGATGTCTTTACTACTAATGCAGTTAATCAAGGTAATACAGAATCAGAAATCGATGTCAAGTATTCTGAAAAAACCGGTTATAAAACAACCTGGCAAAGAAAAGTCTTAGGAAGCTTCAAACTAGGATTCAAGCTAGGATTCAAGTTTGCAGCAACCGTATCAGGAGATGTTACCACTGAAGTAGTTGTTGGCGGGGAAACAACGGACGGTTCGGAAACATCCCACGAAGTTACCAAAGAATCTATCTACAAGGCAAAGGTAGCACCTCATAGTAAGAAAACTATAAAAGTTTTTACAAAAATGAAATCTACAACAGTTGATTATACCATCCCATTCTCATTGACAGGAACAGTAAGAACCAACTTTCAGCACCAGGTTGATGGACATTATTTCTGGTCCGGTGATATTACCTCCTACTCGAATTTTAATCCTAATATTAAAAGCGAAACGGGAACTGCAAAAGCTATTGAGTATTTAGAAATAACTGTTGTTGAATCTCCAGCACAACCACTTTAACCAAAAGCAATTCACATAGATTCTGAATTAAATAAGCTCCGGTTCAATCCGGAGCTTTTCATTTTTATTGCATCACTTTATTTTTATGATAGCCATACAATTGGTTTATTTTTTGATCATCTTGAAACGCATTGCTTTCTTTATCAAAAGTAAGCTATATTTAACACCAAAAAATAACCATTATGAAAAAAGGATTTTTAGTGATAATTTCAGCCGCTGCATTACTGCTTACAAGCTGTAAAAAAGCAGAAAACGGAAATAAGAACGTAATCAGGACAGACAGTTCGGAGACTGTGGTCACCGATGTCAATGGAAAGATAGATTCTGCAACACAAAGCTCATCCACAACAAATGTCAATGGCCAGAAGACAGAAAAAACGGATTTTGTTTATAAAGCTGCGGACGGAACCCTGGTAAAAGTAGTATTCAAAAATGATCCAAAGGAAAGCACAGTAGCTATTACCAGCAATAAAAAGACATTTACCCTAACAAAAGTTGAAACCAAAGGTGAAGAAACCATCTACAAGAAAGATGACATGACGGCAAGAGTAAAGGAAGACAGCCTTTATCTTGAACAGGGTGATAATATCATTGAACTGAAAAGAACGAAGATTTAATTTTATAAAAGACATACGTCTTAAATAAAAAAACCATCCGGCTCCGGATGGTTTTTATTTATCTCTGAATGAATATTATTCTTCAGTTTTTTCTTCAGCAGAGTCAGTTGTTTCAGCTTTTGGCTCTTCAACTTTTTCTTCTGCTTTTGGAGCTTCAGCCGCTACAGCTTCAGCCTTTTTAGCAGTAGATCTTCTGCTTCTTCTTGTAGCTTTTTTCTCTTCAGCATTAGGATTGTAAAGCTCATTGAAATCTACTAATTCGATAAGTGCGGTATCAGCAGCATCACCCGGTCTGAAACCGGTTTTGATGATTCTTGTATAACCACCGTTTCTTTCAGCGATTTTAGGAGCTACAGTTCTGAACAATTCAGCAACTGCTTCTTTATTTTGAAGATAAGAGAAAACAGTTCTTCTGTTATGTGTAGTATCTTCTTTTGCTTTTGTTAATAGAGGCTCAACATATACTCTTAAAGCTTTAGCTTTAGCTACAGTAGTGTTGATTCTTTTATGCTCAATTAGAGAACAAGCCATATTAGAAAGTAAAGCGCTTCTGTGAGAAGCCGTTCTTCCTAAGTGATTGAATTTTTTACCGTGTCTCATTATTAATTATTTATCAGCGTCTAACTTATATTTTGCAACGTCGAAACCGAAGTTAAGACCTTTTGAATGCACTAATTCTTCTAGTTCTGTCAAAGATTTTTTACCAAAATTTCTGAATTTCATCAAATCAGACTTACTGTAAGAAACCAGCTCTCCAAGAGTTTCTACTTCTGCAGCCTTCAGACAGTTCAGGGCTCTTACGGAAAGATCCATGTCTGCCAGTTTAGACTTAAGAAGTTGTCTTGTATGAAGAGTCTCTTCATCGTATTGGATGGATGCTTTTACAGCTTCAGTTTCAAGGGTGATTCTCTCATCTGAGAACAACATGAAGTGATAGATCAATATCTTTGAAGCTTCTGTTAAAGCGTTTTGAGGGCTGATGGAACCATCAGTCTCGATATCTAATACAAGTTTTTCGTAGTCTGTTTTTTGCTCTACACGATAATTTTCAATGCTGTATTGTACTTTCTTGATTGGAGTAAAAATAGAGTCAATGGCAATAGTACCTACAGGTGCATTGTTTGACTTATTTTGTTCTGAAGGAACATACCCTCTTCCTTTTTCTATATTGAAAGTAATTTCGAAAGTCACATCACTGTTTAGGTTACAGATTACCAAATCCGGATTCAGTACTTCAAATCCGTTGATGGATTTACCTAAATCACCAGCAGTAATAACCGTTTGACCTGAAATTTTAGCAACTACCTGCTCATTAGCCTGGTTTTCTGCTGCAGCTTTTAGTCTTACCTGCTTAAGGTTAAGAATAATTTCGGTAACATCTTCGATTACTCCTGGAATAGTTGAAAATTCGTGCTCTACACCTTCTATTTTGATAGATGAAATAGCATATCCTTCCAGAGAAGAAAGCAACACTCTTCTCAAAGCATTACCGATTGTAAGCCCGAAACCTGGTTCCAAAGGTCTGAATTCAAATTGACCTTTAAATTCATCAGAGTTAAGTAAAATTACTTTATCGGGTTTTATGAATTGTAAAATTGCCATATTATTGGGTTGAGCAAAAATTTGATTAAAAAATTATTTAGAGTAAAGTTCGACGATAAGCTGTTCCTTAATGTCCTCCGGAATCTGGATTCTTTCAGGAGCAGAAACGAAAGTACCTTCTTTCTTCTCATCGTTGAATTGTAACCACTCATAGTTTGCTTTAGAAGCCAATGCATTGGTAACCACTTCCAGAGACTTAGACTTTTCTCTTACGGCGATCACATCACCAGCTTTAAGCAAGTAAGATGGAATATTTACGATCTCTCCGTTCACTGTGATGTGTCTGTGAGAAACCAATTGTCTAGCAGCAGATCTTGTTTTAGCAAAACCTAATCTGTACACTACGTTATCCAATCTGGATTCGCAAAGTTGTAATAGAACTTCACCTGTTACACCTTTACTTCTGTGTGCTTTATCAAATAAGTTAGCAAACTGTCTTTCTAAAATACCGTAAGTATATTTAGCTTTTTGTTTTTCAGCTAACTGAACTGCATATTCAGATTTTTTAGCGCCTCTTCTCTTATTAGGACCGTGTTGTCCTGGCGGTTGGTTCTTTCTTTTTTCGAAGTTTTTGTCATCTCCGTAGATTGCAGCACCAAACTTTCTAGCAATCTTAGTTTTAGGTCCAATATATCTTGCCATAATGGGTAAATTCTAAAAATTAAACTCTTCTTCTTTTTGGTGGTCTGCAACCGTTGTGTGGCATAGGAGTCACATCAATGATTTCACTTACTTCAATCCCTGAGTTGTGGATAGATCTGATAGCTGATTCTCTACCTGCTCCAGGACCTTTCACAAACACTTTCACTCTTCTTAACCCAGCTTCGTGAGCTACAGCAGAGCAATTTTCAGCTGCCATCTGGGCAGCGAAAGGAGTATTCTTTTTAGACCCTCTGAAACCCATTTTACCGGCAGACGCCCAAGAAATTACCTCTCCGTTTTTATTGGTCAAAGAAATAATAATATTATTGAAAGACGCTTGGATGTGAGCTTCACCAATAGCCTCTACTTTTACTTTTCTTTTTTTAACTACTTTAGTTTGTTTTGCCATAATTCCTAACGATTATTTACTTGCCTTTTTCTTGTTAGCAACAGTTTTTCTCTTTCCTTTACGAGTTCTAGAGTTGTTTTTCGTTCTTTGGCCTCTTAAAGGTAATCCCAGTCTGTGACGTATTCCTCGTTGGCATCCAATGTCCATCAATCTTTTGATGTTCAATTGCACCTCAGATCTCAATTCTCCTTCTACTTTGATATTTTCGGAGATATAGCCTCTGATGGCAGCCAATTCATCGTCATTCCATTCGTTGACTTTCTTATCTTCGCTGATACCGGCAGCTTTAAGGATTTCAGAAGCAGTGCTTCTTCCGATTCCGTAGATATAAGTTAAACCGATAACGCCTCTTTTGTTTTTTGGTAAATCAATACCTGCAATTCTCGCCATAATTTAATTTTAGCCTTGTCTTTGTTTAAATTTTGGGTTCTTCTTGTTGATTACGAAAAGTACGCCTCTTCTGCGTACGATTTTGCAATCAGCACTTCTCTTTTTAATTGATGCTCTAACTTTCATTTGAAAATATTTATTTTTTTAACTGCCAAATGCAATCTTCCGATTTCATTTTGATAGTATTTATTTTTCAACAATAGCCAAATGGAACCTACGCTCCATTTGGCAGTTGTTTAATATCTAAAAGTGATCCTCCCTTTTGTTAAATCATAGGGAGACATTTCTAGCTTTACCTTATCACCAGGTAAAAGTTTAATATAATGCATTCTCATTTTACCGGAGATATGAGCAATGAGTACATGCCCATTTTCCAGCTCTACACGGAACATGGCGTTCGAAAGTGCTTCCACGATCACGCCATCTTGTTCAATATGTTTTTGTTTCGCCATAAATTAATATCCAGTCGTTCTTGATAATTTAGACTGCATTAAGCCATCATAATGATGATTCAGCAGATAGGTATTAATCTGTTGAACAGTATCTAGAATTACGCCAACCATAATCAATAGTGATGTTCCCCCGAAAAATAGGGCGAACGCATCTGTCTGAACAAAGCTTCCGTGCACAATGGCCGGAAGGACTGCAAAGATAGATAAAAAAATTGCACCTGGCAAGGTAATTTTTGATAAAATATCATCTAAATAATCAGCAGTTTCTTTCCCGGGTCTTACTTTCGGTACTAAACCTCCGTTTCTCTTCAAATCATCAGCCATCTGGTTTACCGGAATTGTAATCGCAGTATAAAAGAATGAGAAGATAATAATTAATAACGCAAACAATACATTGTATTGCCAGCTAAAAACATTCTTGAAACCTGCAAGAAATGTGTTGGATTCATCTACTTTGGTCAATAACCCCGGAACAAACATTAATGCCTGGGCAAAAATGATTGGCATTACTCCGGCAGCATTTACTTTCAATGGGATCCATTGTCTCGCTCCCTGCATAAGATTTCTGTTTACACCTCCTCTTGCTTGAGCTCTGCTTACATACTGGATCGGAATTTTTCTAACAGCAACAGATAATATTACTGCTAAAAGAACCACCACCATCCAGAATAATACTTCAATCAGGATCATGATAGACCCCATTCCTCCTTTTCCGTTCTGAACCGCCATTTCCTGTACGAATGCTTCAGGTAGTCTTGATAGGATCCCTACCATAATAAGGATAGAGATACCGTTTCCGATACCCTTGTCGGTGATTTTCTCACCTAACCACATCGCGAATACTGAACCGGCCACCAGGATCACAATACTTGGCAACCAGAACATGATAGAATTTGGCTCTACATAATATGCAGACTGGAACTGAGCATATGGCAGGAATAACTGAGTGATAGACGTTAAATACGAAGGTGCCTGTACCAGACAAACTCCTATCGTTAACCATCTTGTAATCTGATTCAGTGTATTTCTACCTGACTCTCCATCTTTCTGAAGCTTCTGAAGATAAGGAATAGCCATCCCCATCAACTGAACAATAATAGAAGCAGAAATATAAGGCATGATCCCTAATGCCATTACGGAAGCGTGGCTGAAAGCTCCCCCCGTAAATGACGAAAGCAAGCCAAGGAGACCTGCTCCTTGCTTGTTACCGCCTTGATTTTTATAATGCTCCAAGAGATCTCCTACTTCTGCAAGGTTAATCGCAGGCAGGGAGATATAAGATGCGAATCTATACACAAGTATGATACCTAAAGTAAAGAGAATTTTTTCTCTAAGTTCCTTTAAGCTCCAAATATTTTTAAGGGTTTGTATAAATTCTTTCATTAGTAATTATTATAAGGTAATTGCTTTTCCACCTGCTTTGGCAATAAGCTCCTCAGCAGATTTAGTGAATTTGTCAGCAGAGATTGAAACCGCAGATTTCAATTCTCCTCTACCCATAATTTTCACTAATTCGTTTTTAGAAACTAAACCGTTTTCTATCAAAACTTCTTTAGTAATATCTCCTGAAATAGATTTATTTTCTATTAAAGTCTGAATAGTATCCAGGTTGATAGCTCTAAACTCTTTTCTGTTTACGTTTTTGAAACCGAATTTAGGTAATCTTCTTTGCAAAGGCATCTGACCTCCTTCAAAACCGATTTTCTCTGAGTAACCAGCTCTTGATTTTTGTCCTTTATGTCCTTTTGTGGAAGTACCACCTTTACCGCTACCCTGACCTCTACCAATTCTTTTAGAGTTGTGAGTAGAACCTGCAGCAGGCTTTATGTTGTTTAAATTCATTTTAAAATTATTTTAAAAATTATTTTTGAACTTCTACTAAATGACTAACTGCAGCTATCATCCCTAAAATGGCAGGTGTAGCTTCGTGTTCTACAACTTGGTGAAGTTTCTTAAATCCTAATGCTTCAAGCGTTCTCTTTTGGGTTTTTGTTCTGCCAATAGCGCTTCTTACTTGTTTTACTTTGATTGTTGCCATTGTTTTAATAATTAACCGTTAAACACTTTACTTAAAGAAACTCCTCTCATTCTAGCAATCTCTTCCGGTCTTCTGATATCCAATAACGCTTTGAAAGTAGCTTTCACCACGTTGTGAGGGTTAGAAGAGCCTTTAGATTTTGAAAGGATATCGTGAATACCAGCAGATTCAAGTACCGCTCTTACCGCACCACCGGCGATAAGCCCTGTACCGTGAGAAGCAGGTCTAAGGAAGATATCTGCACCACCGTATCTGGCAGTAGTCTGGTGAGGAATGGTGTGGTTCATTACAGGAACCCTTACAAGGTTTTTCTTAGCATCTTCCACTGCCTTGGCAATAGCAGAAGCTACCTCTTTGGATTTTCCCAAACCATATCCGATCACCCCTTCTTCGTTCCCTACCACTACGATAGCGGAAAATCCGAAAGCTCTACCTCCTTTGGTTACTTTTGTTACTCTGTTTACAGCTACGAGACGATCTTTTAATTCTAATCCTCCCGGTTTTACTCTTTCTATATTATCTAGTCCTAACATATTTCCGAAATTTTAATGATTAGAATTTAAGTCCGCCTTCTCTCGCACCATCAGCAAGAGCTTTCACTCTTCCATGATATACGAATCCGTTTCTGTCAAATACAATTTTCTCGATTCCTGCAGCAAGGGCTTTGGCAGCGATTGCCTTACCTACGGCAGCAGAAACTTCTACCTTGGTACCTTTAGCGTCAACACCTTTTTCTCTTGAAGAAGCTGCTACTAAAGTTCTACCACTTTTATCGTCGATTAACTGAGCGTAAATTTCCTTATTACTTTTATATACAGATAATCTTGGCAATTCAGAAGATCCGGAGATTTTTCCTCTTACTCTTCTTTTGATTCTTATTCTTTTTTCTACTTTAGTTAATGCCATTTTCTTATAATTTATTAAGCAGATTTACCAGCTTTACGTCTAACATTTTCACCAACGAATCTTACACCTTTTCCTTTGTACGGCTCAGGTTTTCTGAATGATCTGATTTTGGCAGCCACCATTCCAAGAAGTTGTTTGTCGTGAGACGTTAAAGTAATAATTGGATTCTTACCTTTCTCAGTTTCTGTATTCACTTTTACTTCGCTAGGAAGTTCTAATACGATACCGTGAGAGAAACCTAAAGCCAACTCAAGTTTTTGTCCTGAGTGAGAAGCTCTATATCCTACCCCTACCAGCTCAAGTTTCTTTTCGAAACCTTCTGATACTCCAACAACCATGTTGTTGATCAACGCTCTGTATAAACCGTGAAGCGCTTTGTGTTGCTTAGAATCAGATGGTCTGTTTACATTAAGCTCACCATCTTTCTGTTCTAAAGTAATTCCTGCCGTAAGCTCCTGAGAAAGTTCTCCTTTAGGACCTTTTACAGTTACAACACCATTATTTTCAGTGATTGTAACTCCTGCCGGAACTGTTATAATTGCTTTACCAATTCTTGACATTTTCCTTTGATTAAAAATTAATAAACATAGCAGATTACTTCACCGCCTACTTTCTCTTCTCTAGCTTTTTTATCAGTCATTACTCCTTTAGAAGTAGAGATGATAGCTACACCCAAACCATTTAATACTCTTGGAAGCTCAGCTGAACCTTTGTATTGTCTCAAACCTGGTCTTGAAGCTCTTTGAATAGACTTGATAGCCGGTTTGTTAGTTTGCTTGTCATACTTTAAAGCGATTTTGATCGAACCTTGAACATTGTTATCCTCAAACTTGTAGTTTAAGATATACCCCTGATCAAATAAGATCTTAGTAATCTCCTTTTTGATTTTCGATGCAGGAATTTCCACCACTTTGTGGCCTGCGCTTTGTGCGTTCCTTACTCTTGTTAGGAAATCTGAAATTGGATCTGTTACCATTTTTCTTTTTTAAATTATTGGTTGATGATAATCAGTTTTGAAAAAGACTAAAAGATTCAAGAGCCAAGAACCAAGATAATAGGTCTTGGATCTTGTCTTGATTCTTTATCTGTAATCAACTTGATTATCCTGATTTGTTAAAAATTGTTACCAACTAGCTTTTTTCACTCCCGGGATAAGCCCTTGGTTTGCCATTTCTCTGAAAGTTACTCTGGAAATACCGAAAGTTCTCATATATCCTCTAGGTCTTCCTGTCAATTTACATCTGTTGTGTAATCTAACAGGAGAAGCGTTTTTTGGAAGTTTTTGTAATGCTTCGTAATCACCAGCTTCTTTAAGAGCTTGTCTTTTCGCAGCATATTTAGCAACTAGTGCTTCTCTTTTGCGCTCACGCGCTTTCATTGATTCTTTAGCCATTCTTATTCTTAGTTCTTTTTAAATGGTAAACCGAAGTGAGTTAATAATGCTTTAGCTTCTTTATCTGTTTTCGCAGTAGTAACGAAAGTGATATCCATACCCTGGATTTTTTTCACTTTGTCGATCACGATTTCAGGGAAGATAATTTGCTCAGTAATACCTAAGTTATAGTTTCCTCTACCATCGAAGCCATCAGCTTTGATACCAGAGAAATCTCTAATACGTGGCAATGCGGAAGAAGTAAGTCTGTCCAAGAACTCATACATTTTATCAGCTCTTAAAGTTACCTTAGCCCCTACAGGCATCCCTTTTCTTAGCTTGAAAGCAGCTTCGTCTTTCTTAGAGATCGTTCCTACAGCCTTCTGCCCGGTGATGTTTGTAAGCTCTTCTACAGCATAATCAATAATCTTCTTGTCTGCAGTAGCATCACCTAAACCTTGTGACACAACGATTTTCTCTAATCTAGGTACTTGCATTACTGATTTGTACCCAAATTCTTCCATCATTGCAGGAACAATTTTCTCTTTATATGCTTTTTTGGGTCTTGCTATATATTCCATGTGTTATTTCAAATTATAAAGTTTCACCCGTTTTTTTGTTGATTCTTACGCTTACTTCTTTCTTCTTCCCATTTCTTTCAACTTCAGTTCTCTTGAAACCTACTTTAATAGCTTTTCCGTCTTTACCCACTAAAGCTACGTTTGAGATATGAATAGAAGCTTCTCTTTCAACGATTCCTCCTTGAGGGTTAGAAGCTGAAGGCTTAACGTGTTTTTTAACGATATTAAGGCCTGCTACAACAACTCTTGGGTCTTTTCCTTCTTTCTTGATCACTTCAATAACTTCACCTGTCTTACCTTTGATCTCTTTCTTACCAGTAGTAATGATGACGTTATCTCCTCTTTTTATTTTTAACTTTGACATTTTTCTTTAAAATTTTAAAAATTAAAGTACTTCAGGAGCTAATGAAATGATTTTCATATATTCTTTGTCTCTCAACTCACGGGCAACCGGTCCGAAAACACGGGTTCCTCTCATTTCTCCTGCTGCGTTTAGCAATACACAAGCATTGTCGTCGAATTTGATGTAAGATCCATCTTTTCTTCTTACTGCCTTTTTAGTTCTTACTACTACAGCTTTAGATACCTGACCTTTCTTAGCGTTTCCTGATGGCGTAGAATCTTTGATCGTAACTACGATTTTATCACCAACTGAAGCATATCTTCTTCTGGTTCCTCCCAGAACTCTGATAACCAATACTTCTTTAGCACCTGTGTTATCAGCAACTTTTAATCTTGATTCTGTTTGTAACATTACTTAGCTTTTTCAATGATTCTTACTAATCTCCATCTCTTATTCTTGCTCAAAGGTCTTGTCTCCTGGATAAGAACTGTATCTCCTTCGTTGCATTCGTTGTTCTCGTCGTGTGCAGTATACTTTTTCGTTTTCAATACGAATTTACCGTACATCGGGTGTTTCATTCTCATCGTTTCACTAACAACAATGGTTTTTTCCATTTTATTGCTGGAAACAACTCCGATTCTTTCTTTTCTTAAATTTCTTTCCATTGTAAAATGAAATTATTGTTTGTTAGTTAACTCAGTGTTTAGTCTAGCGATTGTTTTTCTCAAATCTCTGATTTGGATCGGGTTTTCAATTGGGCTGATTCTGTGAGCCAATTTCAATTTCTGATATTGGGCTTTAGTTTCAGCTAATTTGTTTTGAATATCTCCCGCGCTTAAATTTTTAATATCAGCTTTTTTCATTGTATTCAAAGATTAAAGAGGTTTAACAAAATCGTTAGCAACTACAAATTTAGTAACCACAGGTAACTTTTGCGCAGCAAGTCTTAAAGCTTCCTTTGCGATATCGTAAGGAACTCCTCCTACTTCAAACATAATTTTACCTGGTTTTACTACAGCTACCCAATATTCCACAGCACCTTTACCTTTACCCATCCTTACTTCAGCTGGTTTCTTGGTGATCGGCTTATCCGGGAAGATCTTGATCCATAGCTGACCTTCTCTCTTCATATATCTTGTAGCAGCGATACGCGCAGCTTCAATTTGTCTTGCAGTGATCCAAGCACCTTCTGTCGCTTTGATTCCGAAAGTTCCGTAAGCCAACTGATGTCCTCTGTTAGCATTACCTTTCATCTTCATCTTATGAACACGACGGAACTTGGTTCTTTTTGGTTGTAACATAATTTTAATATTAGATGTTAGATGTTAGACGTTAGATGTTAGATAAAATCGAATTCAGTTCTTGTAACGGAAGATCTAATTTCTAGTTTCTATCTTCTAACTTCTAATTAATTATTATTGTTGTTATTCTTTCTAGGTCTTCTATTTTCTCTCTCGCCTCTGCCGCCCTGAGGAGCTTTCTTTTGCTGTCCTATTAATGGGGAAAGTTCTCTTTTACCGTAAACTTCACCTTTCATAATCCAGACTTTCACTCCCAGCCTACCATAAGTAGTGTGTGCTTCAGCCCAGTGATAATCAATATCAGCTCTGAAAGTAGACAATGGAATTCTTCCTTCTTTGAAGGATTCGCTTCTTGCCATCTCAGCTCCGTTCAATCTTCCGGAGATCTGAACCTTGATACCTTCAGCACCCATTCTCATCGTGCTTGCCATTGCCATCTTAACAGCTCTTCTGTAAGAAATCCTGTTTTCGATTTGCTTGGCAATGCTATCAGCTACCAATACTGCATCCAGCTCAGGTCTTTTGATTTCGAAGATGTTGATCTGAATATCCTTTCCAGTCAATTTTTTCAACTCTTCTTTTAATTTATCAACCTCCTGGCCTCCTTTACCGATGATAAGTCCCGGTCTGGCAGTAGTGATTGTAACTGTAACTAATTTTAAAGTTCTTTCAATATAAATTTTTGAAATACCACCTTTAGATAATCTAGCTTCAAGGTATCTTCTGATTTTGTAGTCTTCAGCGATTCTGTCTCCATAATCGTTTCCGCCAAACCAGTTAGAATCCCATCCTCTGATGATACCTAATCTGTTACCAATTGGATTTGTCTTCTGTCCCATACCTTGATTAATTTTCTTTATTACCTAAGATTAATGTAACGTGGTTAGATCTTTTTCTGATTCTGTACCCTCTACCTTGCGGAGCCGGTCTTAGTCTCTTCAATTGTCTTGCACTATCCACATAAATTTCTTTAACGATAAGGTTGGCTTCCTCGATGTCAGCTCCTTCGTTTTTCACTTGCCAGTTGGCAATAGCAGAAAGAAGTAATTTCTCTAATTTGTTAGAAGCTTCTTTCTTAGAATATTTTAGGATATAAAGTGCTTTATCTACCTGCTCTCCTCTGATGATATCAGCAACTAATCTCATTTTTCTCGGAGAAGAAGGGCAGTTGTTTAATGAAGCTTTTACAACGTCTTTGTTAGCTTCTTTTCTTGCGATTGCGCTATCTTGTTTTCTAGATCCCATGTTTATCTGCTTCCTTTGTTTTTGTTACCACCATGACCTCTGAAAGATCTTGTTGGAGAAAATTCGCCTAACTTGTGACCAACCATGTTTTCTGTAACGTAAACAGGGATAAAAGATTTCCCGTTGTGTACAGCGATAGTTTGTCCTACGAAGTCCGGAGAGATCATAGATGCTCTAGACCAAGTTTTGATAACTGTCTTCTTACCAGACTCTATATTTGCCTGAACCTTCTTATCTAAAGTATGATGAATGAACGGTCCTTTTTTAAGTGATCTTGCCATAATTATTTTCTTTTAGATACGATGTAACGGTTAGACACTTTGTTTTTCTTTCTAGTTTTGTAACCTTTAGCCGGCTTACCGTTTCTAGATCTTGGGTGACCTCCTGAAGAACGTCCTTCACCACCACCCATCGGGTGATCTACAGGGTTCATTACTACCGCTCTTGTTCTTGGTCTTCTACCTAACCATCTGCTTCTACCAGCCTTACCTGATACAGTTAATTGGTGATCAGAGTTAGAAACTGAACCAATCATTGCCATACATTCAGTAAGGATCATCCTTGATTCCCCTGAAGGTAATTTGATGATGGCATATTTTCCGTCTCTTGAAGTCAATTGAGCTGAAGAACCGGCACTTCTTGCTAAAATAGCACCCTGACCAGGCTTCATTTCAATACAAGAAATTACAGTACCCAATGGAATGTTTTTCAATTTCATTGCGTTACCTACATTGGGTTCTACGTTCTCACCTGAAACCACTTTCTGATCCACTTTGATACCGTTTGGAGCGATGATATATCTCTTCTCTCCGTCTGCGTATTCCAATAAAGCGATAAATGCAGTTCTGTTCGGATCGTATTCTACAGACTTTACAGTTGCTTCAACATCGAATTTGTTTCTTTTGAAGTCAATAATTCTGTATTTCTTTTTGTGTCCACCTCCGGTGTAACGCATGGTCATTTTACCTGTGTTGTTACGTCCACCTGACTTTTTAATACCAACTACTAAAGATTTCTCTGGTTTGTTAGTAGTAATTTCCTCAAAATTGTTTACAATTCTGAATCTCTGTCCCGGGGTGATAGGTTTTAATTTTCTAACAGACATTACTATTATTTATAATTGATAATTAATTTACAGCAAAAATGTCGATTACTTCTCCTTCAGCAAGAGTGATAACCGCTTTTTTCAATTTGTTTGTCTTTCCTACTTGAAGACCTTTCTTTGTATATTTCGCAGATACCTTAGGAGCATAAATCATGGTTCTAACGTCTGCTACTTTCACACCGAAAGCTTCTTCTACAGCTTTTTTGATCTGAATCTTATTCGCCTTAGTATCTACTAAGAAAGAATAAGCACCTCTTAAATCTGTAAGATAGTTGGCTTTTTCTGAAATTACTGGTTTAATAATAACTGACATGATTTATTTCTTTAGATTTTCCTGGAATTTTTCAACTGCACCTTCGAAGAATACGATTTCACCTGCATTTACCAAATCATAAGAACTGATCTCATTGAAGTTCAATACTCTGGTTTTAGGCAAGTTTCTTGAAGATAAATATACATTCTTATTAGCTTCCGGAAGGATGAATAAAGATTTCTTACCGTTTAGTTCCAACGCATTCAATACGCTGATGAAATCTTTGGTTTTAGGAGCGTTCAGGCTCATATCTTCCAAAACTTTAATGCTGTTGTCTCTTAATTTCTGAGATAAAACAGATTTCTTAGCCAACCTCTTAAGAGCTTTATTTAATTTGAATCTGTAGTCTCTTGGTTTAGGCCCGAATACTCTACCTCCACCTCTGAATACAGGAGATTTGATATCCCCGTATCTGGCAGAACCAGATCCTTTTTGCTTCTTAAGTTTTTTAGTAGAAGCAGTAATTTCGCTTCTTTCTTTTGCTTTATGAGTACCTTGTCTTTGAGCAGCAAGATACTGTTTAACTTCTAAGTAAACCGCGTGCTGATTTGGCTCAATTCCGAATACTGATTCGTCTAGAGTTACTTTTCTTCCGGTCTCTTTTCCTGATGTATTTAATACTACTAGTTCCATTTTCTGATAATTACATAAGAATTTTTAGCTCCCGGAACAGCACCTTTTACTACTAAAAGATTTTGTTCTTGATCTACTTTTAATACCTGAAGGTTTTGTACAGTTACCTGCTTACCTCCCATTCTTCCAGCCATTCTCATCCCTTTGAATACTCTTGAAGGGTCTGAACCAGCACCGATAGAACCTGGAGCTCTAAGTCTGTTGTGCTGACCATGAGTTGCCTGCATTACACCTCCAAATCCGTGTCTTCTAACAACACCCTGGAAGCCTTTACCTTTCGAAGTACCTGTTACGTCCACAAATTCACCTTCAGCGAATAAGTTTACAGTTACTTCTTCTCCTACTTTCACCTCATCAACGAACTCTCTGTAGAATTCAACCAATTTAGCCTTAGGAGCAGAACCAGCCTTTTTAAAATGGCCAGCTAACGCTTTACCAACGTTCTTCTCACTCTTGTCATCGAAACCTAACTGAACAGACTTGTATCCGTCCTTTTCTAAGGTTCTGACCTGTAAAACCGAGCATGGACCAGCCTGAATAACTGTACAAGGGATGTTTTTCCCCTCTTCGTTAAACAAAGATGTCATACCGATTTTTTTACCAATAATACCTGACATTGTTTATATTATAATAAAATTTATCCTTTATTCATCGCCATTTTAAAGAGGTCTGAAGTAATTTCTACTTTTGATATAGGCATACTACGCCCCTAAAATGAGTGTGCAAATTTATGAATAATTTTATAACTGGCAAATATTTCCGGTAAATAATTTGATTTTTAATTATTTAGATGATTTTAAATTAAAGTTGTCTTTTATGAATTATTTCGTGATCACACTTACCCCCGCTTCCTCCAGCTTATTTTTATCTTCCTCCGGAATGCTTTTGTCCGTCACCAGATAGTCAATCTGATCCAGAGAAGCAATCTTACCAAAACCTTTCTTGTTAAGTTTGGAAGAATCGGCAAGAATCACTACCTTATCAGAACATTCGATCATCAATTGATTCAGATGAGCCTCCGCAGCATTGGACGTACTTATGCCGAAATCCATATCGATACCGCCTACTCCGAGAAATAGCTTATTGCATGAGAACTGCTTGAGAATAGTTTCGGAAATGGAGCCCACAATAGAAGTAGAACTTTTTCTCACCTCGCCGCCCAATTGTATAATATTAATATTTGGATTATTGCAAAGCTCGATAGCCACTCTCAAAGAAGAAGTCAGAACCGTGAGCGGGCCGAAATTCACCAACATTCTGGCCAGATAATGTATGGTAGTTCCTGAAGCCAGAATAATACAGTCATTTTCCTGGATCAATGATAATGCAGCCCTGGCAATGGCCTGTTTCGCCTCCACATTAATGTTTTCTTTCTCATCCACATTCTTTTCGTAAGCATATCTCACATGCCTACTTGCTCCCCCATGATTACGAAAAAGTAACCCTAAACTTTCGAGATAGTTCAAATCCTTTCGGATCGTAACCGATGAAACGTTAAATTTTTCACACAAATCCTGAACCAGAACATAATTTTTCTCATCCAGTTCATTTAATATATCTGTGTGCCGTGGTAATAACTTTTCCATTTTATTCATTTCACCAAAAATAACACTTTTATCTGAACTTGAAAAATTTCATTTGTTTTCTTTTTTAGTTTCATTTATAATTTATACATTTGAAACGAAATATAAAGAAACATGAAACGAAACGAAGAACTCAGCAAATTAACCTCCGTCAAAGAATGGGATTTCATTGTTATAGGCGGGGGTGCGAGTGGTTTAGGTTCAGCATTGGATGCGGTAAGCAGGGGATTCAGGACGTTATTGCTGGAATCTCATGATTTCGCAAAAGCCACCTCCAGCAGAAGTACAAAGCTTGTGCACGGTGGAGTGAGGTACCTGGCCCAGGGAGATATAGGGCTGGTAAGAGAAGCACTGAAAGAAAGAGGTCTATTGGCAAAAAATGCCGCACATATCGTAAAAAACCAGTCTTTTATCATCCCCAATTACACCTGGTGGGGCGGAATCTATTACAAAATAGGATTATCCGTCTACGATTTCCTCGCAGGAAAATTAAGCCTGGGTAAGACGAAATATATCAGCAGATCAAAAACAATCGCTAAACTTCCAACAATAGAACAAAAAAACCTAGCCAGCGGAGTGGTTTATCAGGACGGGCAGTTTGACGATGCAAGGCTGGCCATCAATCTGGCGCAGACAATCATAAAAAAGGGGGGAAGCGCTATTAATTATTTAAAAGTAGTCAATCTCCTGAAAAACGATTCCGGTAAAATAACCGGAGTTGTTGCGGAAGACCAGTTTTCAAAAACCCGATATAAGATTTATTCAAAAGTGGTTATCAATGCTACCGGGGTTTTCACCAATGAAATCCTGAACATGAACAATCCCAAACATGGGAAATTCGTGGTTCCAAGCCAGGGAATCCATCTGGTTTTAGATAAGTCCTTCTTAAAGAGCGATGATGCCATCATGATCCCAAAGACATCCGACGGAAGGGTTCTGTTTGTTGTTCCCTGGCATGACAGGGCTTTAGTGGGGACCACGGATACCCTTTTGGAAGAGCCCAGCTTTGAGCCCCACGCCTTAGAGGCCGAAATCAGCTTCGTACTGAATACGGCAAGACAATATCTGGCCAAAAAACCAACCCGCGAAGATGTAAAATCTGTTTTCGCAGGATTACGCCCACTTGCTGCACCGAAAGACGGAAGCAAAAGCACAAAAGAAGTTTCCAGAAGCCATAAGGTGATCACTTCGGAAACGGGGCTGGTCTCAATCATCGGAGGCAAATGGACAACTTATCGTAAAATGGCAGAAGATACGATCAACGAAGCCATGAAGATTCACCGGTTAGGAAATACCACTTCCAAAACCGAGAATCTTTCGATCCACGGAAACATGAATCCGGAACAGGTGGACAGAAGCAATCACCTGTATGTTTACGGATCTGATATCCCGGCTATAAAAGCTCTTCAGGAAAATAACCCTGAGTACACGGAAAAGATACATCCGGACCACCCTTTCACCATTGCAGAAGCCATCTGGGCCATCCGTAACGAGATGGCCGAAACCATAGAAGATATTCTGGCAAGAAGGGTCCGTCTTTTATTTTTAGATGCCCGTGCAGCCATAGACAGTGCCCGTAAAATCGCCTTGATCATAGCCAAAGAAAAAGGCTACTCTCAAGAATGGACAAATGAGCAGGAAAAAGAATTCATCAAACTGGCGGAAGGATACTTATTAACTCCCTATTCTCCTAAAAACAGTCTAAATAATAATATGTAAAAAAAGCATGAGTGAAAAATTAATACTCGCTCTGGACCAGGGCACCACCTCATCAAGAGCCATCTTATTTAATCAAAGTGGAGAAATTGAATATATTTCCCAAAAAAGTTTTGAACAGATATTCCCTACCCCCGGATGGGTGGAGCACAATCCTAATGAAATCTGGTCTTCCCAGATTTCGGTAGCTGCTGAGATTATTGCGAAAGCAGGTATTTCCGGAAGGGAGGTCGCTGCAATAGGAATCACCAATCAACGGGAAACTACTGTGGTCTGGGACCGTGAAACAGGAGAACCGGTGTACAATGCCATTGTCTGGCAAGACCGGAGAACTTCAAAATATTGCGATGAACTGAAAGAACAGGGACATGCGGAGATGATCAAAGAAAAAACCGGCCTTGTTCTGGATGCTTATTTTTCAGCCACCAAGCTGAAATGGATACTGGACAACGTAAAAGGAGCAAGGGAAAAGGCCGAGGCCGGAAAGCTTTGCTTCGGTACAGTAGATACCTGGCTGGTCTGGAAACTCACCCGGGGAAAAATGTTCATCACGGATGTTTCCAATGCAAGCAGGACCATGCTTTTAAACATCCATACCCTGAATTGGGATGATGATCTTCTGAAATTATTCAATATCCCGGAAAGCATCCTCCCGGAGGTAAAGCAAAGCAGTGAAATCTATGGCGAGACAGCCACTACCTTATTTTCAACAAAAATCCCCATTGCCGGCATTGCAGGAGACCAGCAGGCGGCTTTATTCGGACAGATGTGCACCACTCCCGGGATGGTAAAAAATACTTACGGAACAGGATGCTTCCTCTTAATGAACACGGGGAAAGAAGCCGTCTCATCAAAAAATAATCTTTTAACAACTGTTGCCTGGAAGATCAATGGAGAGGTTAATTACGCTCTGGAAGGCAGCGTATTTGTGGGCGGAGCAGCCATCCAATGGCTGAGGGATGGCCTTAAAATCATCAATACGGCAGAAGAAGTGAACAATCTGGCTAAATCCGTTGAAGATAACGGTGGCGTTTATTTCGTCCCTGCCCTTACGGGTCTGGGAGCTCCTTATTGGGATCAGTATTCCCGTGGGACCATTGTAGGAATCACCCGTGGAACTACAAATGCCCATATTGCAAGAGCTACACTGGAAGGCATTGCTTTTCAGGTATATGATATTGTAAAGGCCATGGAAGCGGATTCCGGCACCAACAGCCTGGAACTGAGAGTTGACGGGGGTGCCTCCGCAAGTGATTTATTGATGCAGATACAGTCCGATCTTTTCGGCTTTAAGATCACAAGACCTAAAACCCTGGAGACCACAGCCCTGGGAGCTGCCTATCTTGCCGGCCTTGCCGTGGGATACTGGAAAAATATTGATGAAATACAGTCCCAGTGGATTATAGACAAAGATTTTCATCCACAGCTTGAAAAGGAAAAAGCAGATAAAATGATCCATTTATGGAATAAAGCGGTAATCCGGTCTCAGCATTGGATAGAAGATTAATCATTCATAAAAACACATACAAAATTAAAATTATGACTCCATTTATAGCAGAAGTAATTGGGACGATGCTTCTTATACTATTAGGAAACGGCGTGGTTGCCAACGTTGTTCTAAAAGGTACCAAAGGAAATAGCTCCGGATGGATTGTTATTACCACAGCCTGGGCGCTGGCAGTTTTCGTGGGTGTTACAGTTTCCGCCCCCATCAGCGGCGCCCATTTAAACCCTGCAGTAACCATAGGTCTGGCGGTAGCAGGAAAGTTTGCCTGGAATCTGGTCCCTTCATACATCGCAGCCCAGATGTTGGGTGCAATGCTTGGTGCTTTTCTGGTATGGCTTTTCAATAAAGATCATTTTGCCATCACCGGGGATGAAGGGGCCAAACTCGCCTGCTTCAGTACGGGTCCGGCGATCAGAAAGCCTGTATCAAATCTCATCAGTGAAACGATAGGAACTTTTGTCCTTGTATTTGTAATCTTTCACTTTGCAGATCCCAGTATTTCCTTAAATAATGATCCGGATGCAAAAATAGGATTGGGAACTGTAGGTGCCCTTCCCGTTACCTTATTGGTCTGGGCAATCGGCCTATCTTTAGGAGGAACCACAGGGTACGCCATCAATCCTGCCCGAGACCTGGGGCCAAGAATAATGCATTCCATTCTTCCGGTAAAAGGCAACAGTGACTGGAGCTATTCATGGATCCCGGTCACAGGCCCAATATTAGGAGCCGTTTTGGCCGCCCTTCTGTACGGTGCTTTAAATTAACACAAAATAATTACAGATGAAAAAATTACTGATCATTTGCCTAGCATTACTGGGCACAGGGAATCTTTTTGCCCAGGAAAATACAGAAACCCGTGATAACGGCAGATTAGATTTCACAGCCAACATTCAGACCAATCATCTCTGGAGAGGTCTGATCATCACAGATAAGCCTGTTGTAATGGGAAACCTCTCCTACGCCCTGGATAAGGATAAAAAATGGAAAATTGGTATATGGGGAGCATCTTCCATGACAGACGATAAAGACGACACTCATTACAAAGAGATTAATTATTATATCCAATATTCCGACGGACGGTTTTACATAGGGCTATGGGATCTGTTCAACTCGAGAAACATTAATACTGAAGTAGCGTCAGAGAATATTTTCAATTATTCCAACCGAAGGACCACCCACATTATTGACCTAAGAACCAATTACACTTTTGGACCTTCATTCCCGATCAACATCGAAGCGGATATAATGCTCTATGGAGGCGCCAACGCGGGTGAAGTGGTATTAAATCCGGACGGAAGCTATAAAAGGAATAAATATTCCACCTATGTTCAGGCAAGCTATCCTGTAATGGCAAATAAGAAAGTAAATCTTGATGCCTTTTTAGGAGCGGGATTTGCCTTAAATGACAAAAACTTTCTTTATGGAAACGGCAAAAGCAGCTTTGATATCGTGAATGTAGGAATAAAAGCAAGCAAGTCATTAAGGTTCTCCGAACATTACAGTCTTCCCGTATCTATGACAGCCATGTGGAATCCTTCAAACCAATTTGCCAGGATACAGCTTGCGGCAACCGTATTTTAAAAATACCGACGGCCGTACTTCAGCCATTCCAAAGGAATGGCTTTTTGTTTGACCTTTTTGAAATTACAGGGATTTTACGGATATATGTTTGTCAAAATAGTTTTAATTTTGAGAAAAAAGATATGAGCAAGATTTTGAGTCTGATGGTCCTGGGCATTGGTATCCTGTCTTCGGCGCAATCCAAAGTACCGTTTACCGGGAAAAGAGATTTCAATATTGAACGGGGCGCAAGCGGCTCCGGAACTCCTGCATATTATCTGGATGCTAAAGAAAACGGAGATGTTTATTTCGGGTTTGTTCAGGTCAACCAGCCCAGCGGAGAAGAAACCAGAGAAGAGGTCAATGCCGGAAAATATAACCCAAAGGTCATGAAAGTTCATTTTACAACTTATAATGAAACATTCTATGTAAAGTTTGATCAGGAAAAGATTTTTCTTACTGACGACAAAGGGAATGTAAAGAGATCTGAAGACTGTTGTGCTGCCTTTGAGGCAGGAAATCAGAATTGTTCCTGTGAAAGCGCTCTTTACCCATGAGGATCCTGAATACCCTGCTTATTTTTTTTATTTTTATCTCCTGTAACAGGAATGAAAAACATCCGTATACATTCTACTACTGGAAAACCAGACTGTCTTTACAGGATGAAGAAAAAAAAGCTTTGGAAAAGGGCAGTGTTCCTTTTTTATATACACGTTTTTTCGATGTTGATAAAACGGCGGGAAAATTTCAGCCTGTCGCCGTCATTACAAAAGATAAAAGCTTTCAGACCGGGAAACAAATTGTTCCTGTCGTCTTTATTACCAACCGGACCTTTCTCAATATCTCCGAACATGAGATCAGATTTCTCGCTAAAAGCGTTAATGATCTGATTGAAAAAAAAATTGATGAATACCGTTTTAATGTAAGTCATGAGACTCAGATCGATTGTGACTGGACAGCCGGAACCCGTGATGATTATTTTAAATTTTTAAAAGAGCTGAAAGCCGTCTCTGGTAAAGAGATTACCTGCACGCTCAGGCTTCACCAGGTAAGAGATAAGGTATCTGCCGGGATCCCGTCGGTGGAAAAGGTATACCTGATGTGCTATTCTACTTCCTCTCCCCTGGAAGATTCGGACAAAAACTCTATACTTGACATCAATATTCTGAAAAGTTACCTTTCCGGGCTTGAAGGGTATCCTATCAGGAACATTGAAGTGGCACTGCCTGTTTATTCCTGGGGAATTGTTACCAACCATCTAGGAAAACACAGATTAATCAATGCCTTATCTGAAAAGGACCTCGAAAACCCGGCTTTCAAAAGAATATCCAGGAATGAGGCCATCATTATGAAAGACGGCTTCTATTTCGGAAATTACCTAAACAAAGGGTTCAGAATAAAGGTTGAAGAAATAACCGAGGATCAGCTAAAAGATGTCATTAGTTTCCTAAATAAAAAAATACGCCGGTTCAATATCATTTATTATCAATTAGACAGTAAATTTGTAACCGGGCAAAATCTTAATCTGTAATACTTTGTGATTACCAAACAAAACTGATATGAAAAAATATATTATTTCACTGGCCGCTGTATCCCTGTTTTACTCAAAACTCGGGGCCTGCGCCTGGGCTGATCCGGATTATGATTATTTCAACCTTTTTACCCAGACCATTATAAGGGATAAATCTTATCTCCCGTTTCTTCACAGCTATTCTACCAGGTTTTTTACGGATTATAAGCCGTCCCAGATACCCGATGAGAATATTGAGGCATGGAAAAAGTTTTTCAACAACCAACTGAGCTATGCTGAAACAGATTATCTGGTGAATAAGGTGAGCATGAATGACCTGAATGAATTGAAAAGAGGCAATACAGGCAATCCCTTACTGAAAAAGCTGGGAACCGGATTTTATCAGAAATATCGCGAAGGCATCGACTATCTGATTGAAGCCAAATACCTCGAACCCTATATGAGGATTAATTTTGTGGAAAGCCCCGATTCATTTTATTACAGGGAAAATCCGTCAGATAAAAATGCGACCAGCCTGGATTACCATAAGACAATTGCTGCTCTGACATCCTTATATAACGCCGCTAAAAACCCTGAGATCAAACAACGCTACGGATATCAGCTTGTCCGTTTCAACCATTATACGAGAAACTATGATACGGCCCTCCAGGCTTTTAAAGCTTATGTTGAGCCTATAAAATTAAAAGGAGCTCCTTATTTTATGGCTCTTGATCAGCTGGCCGGGGCACAGCGGGGCCTGGAAATGGGCAGCGATGCCAACTGGAATTTCTTCCAGGTTTTTATGCACAGCAAAAGCCGTAAGGAATCCGCATTTGTATCGATGAAACTTTCGGATACCGCCTCCTTTAATAATATCCTGAAAAGAGCAGAGAATAATGAAGAGAAGAACATGGCCTATTTCCTGCTAGGGTATGAAGACTTCACCAACCCTATCCCTTTAATGGAAAAAATGTATGAGATCAATCCCGATTCCGAGATCCTGAAGGTAATGGCCGCAAGAAGCATTAATGAGCTTGAAAGAAGCTACCTGCCCGATTACTATTACGCTTCCAACGATAACGCCGCTACCGCATCACAGAAGGACCATCCGGCTATGGATTCATCCAAATCAGAAGCCCCACAGGTAAAAGAAAAGGAGCTTAGTTTCTGGCAAAAAATAATAAGATTCTTCAAAAAACTTTTTGGAGGCTCTGAACAGGGTCAGTCTGAGCATGCCGGTACAACAGACCAGAGCGATGATGACCTTTTGAATAATCCCAACCGGATTCCCTTTTATACCCGGAATAACAGCTATTATTGGAATGACAAATCAACTGATTTCCTGAATGACCTGGAAAAGTTCACAGAAAAAACAAAAGAAAAATCAAAGGATGAATTCTGGCAGATCGCAGATGCTTATTTAAAATTTTTGAAGAAGGACTATAAGGCAAGCACAGAGATCCTGGACGGCATCAAAACCAGCAACCCGGAGTATCTTGAAGAGATCAAAAGAATGAAAGTTCTGAATGATGTGGTTTCCCAACCGAAAATCACTGCGGAATATGAAGATCATCTGATGAAGGATTACAGTGAATATTTTATTGAAAGGAAACCTGAAAAAGACAGCATCACCGGTGATGATTACTACAATGCTGTCCCCACTACCGCCAACTTCTTAAAAGATGTCCTGGCCAACCGTTATTTCCTTCAGGGCGAAGATGCTAAATCTTTTTTAATGAACAATAGACTTTCCGACCTTCAGTATAATCCGAATTCCAGTCTGGTGAAAAGCATTGAGGATTTTTACAGAAAACCCGGAAAAACCAGGTTCGAGCAGGAGATCATTGCCAAAAACATGGATGATGTGGGGAATATAGATGCTTTTTTTAATGTCATCTATGGAGATCGTGCCATGAAGACAGGAGATTTTGAAAAAGCGAGATCTTATTACCAAAAGGCACAGGGGTTTGTTGGGATCCCAAGGTTGAATTATGATTGGGTCTCCAATGAAAATCCTAAGGTTCCCCACCAATACGGACCTACCGAATACAATGGTTTCAGGAACATCTCCAGCTTAGTTTTTGGTCATAACGTCTGGGAAAGCTTCGAAAGTGACGCTTCCATAAGCATGGAGCCGGAAGATTATTCTCAGTTTCCTTTCATTAAATCTGATATGAATAAGCTGGAATTGGCTGATGCTCTTATCCAGCTTAAAAAGATAGCCCAGGGAAAAGACGGAAAAGCAGCCAAGGCTAATCAGCTGATTGGCAACCTGCTGTATAATACTTCTATTCTCGGCTATTACAGACACATCTTTGTGATGGATGTAGATAACAGTAACGGAGGAAAATATGATTTCTGGAATACGGATAAGAAAAACCCTTATCAATATTATTATAAGAATTTTCTTGATACCTCATATATTGAGCCTGATAATTTTGACCTGGCCATAGCCTATTACAAAAAAGCTCTGGAGCGAACGGCAAATAGGGAACAAAAAGCAAGAATCCTTTTTCAGATGGCAAGTGCGGAACAAGGAAAATATTATCAGTATGAGGCTAAAAACCCTTCTAATATTGATTATTCAGACCCGAAATGGACGGAAAAGACGGATGCTTATCAAAAGCAGCTTGATGATATCAGGAACCAAAGGTTCAGAACTTATTTTGCCCAGCTGAAAACACAATATGCAAATACCGAAACGGCAAAAAACTTAATGGGCAGTTGTTCTTATTTTAATTATTTCATGAAGCGGTAATATATCAGTAAGCTGAAGATTCCCGGCTGCATCCCAGGTGATCCACCTATAAAATCCTGACCGGAGTGTAATAAAAAAGAGGCTGTCCCGCAAAAGTGAGACAGCCTCTTAACGTCATAAAATTTAAGTATTATTTTTTAACGAACTTGTTTTTGATAACCGTTCCATTATTATCTATAGTAATAAAATAAATCCCTTTAACGAGATCTCTGACAACAATTTTACCATCTCCGATCACACCCCTGGTAATCAATTGTCCCGGAGCATTATGAATTTCGTAAGTTGCTTTGGCAGAAACTTCAGTGACATTCAGGATATCATCAACAGGATTAGGATAAATCTGAACGGTTTTTACATTTCCAGCTTCACCAGTCCCTAAAACACTAACGGTTGCCTGCTTCACAGCATAGAATACATTACCGATAGCCGAAACCCGCAGATGTCCGTTTTTCCCTGCTAAAGATGCGGGAATGAAAACACTTGCCGTACCGGTATTAGGAACAGATGCCGCCAGCTCTGTCCAGGTTGCTCCGTTATCAAAAGTGTAATCTATTTTAACATTCGCTACGTTATAAGGTGAAGCGGTAGTTCCGGAAACCGTCCATTCAATCGTAGAATTAACACCTGGGGTAAGGGATGTCGTATTCACGGTGAACGGAGCTGCCGATCCTATTACAACAGTCTGAGTAGCATAAGCTGTCTGAGCCTGCCCGCCAGGTTTGTTATCTCTTACCGTTACGCGGAAATTAGTTGTTCTCGCCACAGTACTTGCAGCTTCAAAATCCGTTGTATTTTTCACGGAACCTCCTAAAACGGTTGCCAATTTAGGGAAATATCTTGTAGGGCTGGATGTTGGAGACCATGATCTGAAATTGGCTCCGGATGTTGTATTTCCAATAAGCGCTTTAGTTACACCGCTTGATAAGTCACTGGAATTGACTTGCTCCCAACAATAAGTCAGAGCATCTCCTTCCGGATCTGTTGCTGATGCCGTTAGTACAAATGGTGTAGATCTTGGAATAGTATATGTCGTATTCATTGCAGTTATAACCGGAGGATTGTTGGCAATAGGTGTTTCTACATCAGCAGTTACTGTTGCAAGATTTGTCTGCACCTGATCAATACTTACACTATGAAAATAAACATCAGAATGTTTTTGAACATCTGTATCTGGACCGGTAATTCCTGCATAGCCCATAATTGTAGATCCTGAACCAGGCTCAACCTCCTGATTCAAAAAGTCTTCAAAAAAACTATAGGTGTGAGAATTACCAAGCTGATGCCCTATCTCGTGTGTTACAAAGTCAATATCAAAAGCGTCTCCACTAGGGGGTAGCTGAACAGTACTGATTGGATTCCAAGTCCCACTGGCATAATAGTCAATTCCCGGTGATGTATATCCACTACCTTTATAATTTTCTGGAGTAGGTAGATTTAGGCAATCAGGATTATTAACTGTAGACACATCATTACTTCCTATACAGCCAATACAGCCAGCACTACCACCACCACCTGTTGCTCCAAATAAATGTCCGATATCAAAATCTGCATCTGTAACACCATAAGCTCCTCCGTGTAATGTATTCATCAGTTCATAATTCCATTTACACATTAAATTTGAATTACTGTAAGGGTCATTATTAGCATCTGAAAATATTAATGCCGGTGCATTAATTGCATTGACATGTACATTGAATTCTTTTTCTAATACTCCATTTACTCTTGACAACGTTGCGTTAATTTGCGTAAGAGCTCCCGCAACCCCTCCAAAGAATGCTGTATATTCTCCGGTAACTGATATTGCCAATCTAAGGGTATGAAAAGTTTTGTTGCTTGATTTTGCTGCAACTCCAGAATTCATCAGCTTTTGCATTTTAGCAACAGCCTCTTTATCCTCTTTTGTATTACATACAAATGCATGTCCGCTTTTATTAGTCTTCCCGTGTACGGAATAATAAGATTTATCAGCAGTTGCAGGTTCTATAAATTCATATTTGCCATCAGGGCTAATGATCATGGATTGGAAATCATTTGGAGCAACACTGAATCTGATGTATTTGGAAGGATCATCAATCCCTACCCCTACATAAGATCCCAAGTGATATTGTCCTGCCAGCTCTTCATCCATCACCGGAAAGCTGTTGACAGCAAATCTCTCAACTTTTCCATCCAGTGTTGGAATTTTTATACTAACTGAAGTTCCTCCCACTTTCTGAGCCCTTAATAGCTGGGTTCTGATCTGATCAATATCAAGTCTGTAATACTTTGAATGGTCACTTTTCCTGATAATTTTCTGAGTGGGCTCTGCCTCACTCCACTGTGCATTTGCCATAGAAGCGGCAACCACAAATCCTAGAAACAATAATTTTCTTCTCATTAATATTTTTTAATCAAATTTAATATTTATTTAAATACCATAAAGAAAATACACTTATTATTCACTTTTTTAACATATTTGCATATTTATTTTCCATTATATAGAAAATATCATGATTTTTATAATATATAATCAGGTTTATGATTTATTTTTTGCCAGCTTTGTAGCCATTCTTCATATTGTATAAGTTCTGATTTATTATGTAGTTAAGTTTAAAAAATAAAAAAAGGAATCAAATGATTCCTTTTTTTATTTATTTCTATTTATATCTATTTGGTAGTTACACCATTTATGACTCCTACAGTTGCACCAAAAACGGCACTTTTAAATAAGCCTTTTAAGAACTCATTATTTTTATTGCCATATAATCGATTCATGGTTGCCAATGTAATCCAGGCATTTAACAATTCAGAAGGGTTAGAATTTTTGACAAGATTTATTTCTTTAAGTACTTCAGGATTTTCGGGATCAAAAATAAGATCGGCTTCAATTACAGTATTCTTGTTTTCATCAAAGACCGTTACCTTCTTATTTTTTTTATCAATTTTAAAAGAATATGATATTCCCGAAGAATCAATAAGTTTATCCACACCATATCTGGCAATTTCCGGGGAGTTCAATTTACCGGGATAAACCTTTAAATCTTTGAAGATCAAATTTTCACTTTCAAGATCAAAATCTTTATTTCTGTAAAAGGCTTTCAGACTTTTATTTCCAATCGTAGCATTGGCTGAATGCCCATCAACTCTATTAAATTCAATGTTCTGGGCATTAAAAAGGCTATATAGAAATAATAAAAATCCGAAGCATTTCATAGTTTACTCGCCTAAATTGTTTATTACTGAATTTGCAGAACCTCCTAAAGCAGCTACAGCAACTACCCCTATTACAATCGGGTTACCGGTGATTAAAGAACCCAATACATTACCGGCAGCAGCGGCAGCATCCATTCCTACAAAATTAATTACATTACAAAAAGCACGCTTCCACCAAGATACATAAATCTGGCAAATAGGATATCCTTTTCCTGTAGTATCGCTGCTTGGTATAAGCTCATACCAGTTTTCAATATTTACAGACCAATATTCAAAAGAGCTTACGAATACATCTTTGTAATATTTCCATGCAGTCAAGTCATTATCACTTTCGATATACTTTACAGAATAATTATCAGCAAAGGATTTAAACTCTTCCATATCTTTAAAATCTGAATTCTCAAGTACAGTACGGAAATTTTGAATCTCTGCATTAAAGTCATCACTAAACTGGGATGCATAACTACCCTGACTCTTTACGAAATTATATTGCTTACTTGCTTCTTCACCAAATTCAATGGTAGAAAAATAATCGTGAGAATACTGATCAATGTTTGACAAGCTTAAATCACTCTGACTTTTAAGATGATTGTACAGCTCATCCAGATAATAGTTATGCTGCTCTCCTACACTCATTAATTTAGAAGCGCTGGCTCCGGTTACTGTTTTTTTCTGTAAAGTTTCGATGTTTGAATCAGACTTAACATCAATATCATTTTCGCAAGAAAAAATTATTGAACACGAAATTGAAAGTAAAACTAGTAGTTTTTTCATGGTTTTAATTTTTTTAGTTGCGCAAAGAAAATAAAAAAATCAAAACCACACAATTCTCCAAAAAAGAAAATTAAGTTAAAATATCACATCTGTTCTTTTGTTTGTTGTTGCTTTTGCAACCATTCTTCATGTTTTCTCTTAAAAAATTCATGTTTGTAATCCTGATTCCTTTGTGCGGCATCAATGGAATGGGAAGTATGGATATCCGCATCTTTCTTGGCAAAGCTGGCCAGTCTTTCGTAATAACAATGAAGCTGGTCTAATTCTTTTTCCGTTAAATCTTCGATATCAACAATCCTGTTGCTGGCCTTTTCATGCGCTGCTATCAGCTCATTCAGTTTTATCTGAATAGCTTTTGAATCCTTATTCTGGGCTTTCTGAATTAAAAATACCATCAGGAAAGTAATGATCGTGGTTCCCGTATTGATTACCAGCTGCCAGGTTTCAGAATAATTAAACACAGGACCCGAAACTGCCCAGGCGATTACAATTATAGTCGCACCGATGAATGCATATGAGCTACCCGTAAATCTGGTTGCCCAGTTTGAAAATTTTTCAAAAATACTTTGATGTGAATTAGCCATTGTCCATTAATTTATTTCAGTCTATCAAAAACTTCGCCGAAATACGGTGCATCTACAAAATCCGTCAGTATTTTATGGCTTTATCCAGTTCTATGGGATTATTCTTCTTTTTGAGCATCTCCTGCAGTTTCCTGGTGAGCTCGTTAAACTGCTCTATACTGGTAACCCTGGTCCCCATTACATACATTTGCCCCTGCATATTTTCTTTGAAATTATTCCTCATATCGGCCAGAGGATCGTTGTATATCTCACGCTTTTTTTTGATCCTTGTTTTTTCTGAAATCTCCAAAGGCTTCCGCCCATAAAAGGTTTCTATGAAACCTACCGTACTATAGGTCTCTTTCAGATTTTTACTCTTAATCAGGGTGAAAATAAAATTGGATCCGGAGTCTTCCAACTGAAAGATCATGCCGGGAAGCCCCCTGAATTTATAAGGCCCTTCGGAAATCGCCATATCCTTATTAAACCAGGCCGTCCAGCTTCTTCCCCCAAATCTGGACGTCGCTTTTTGCAGCACATAATCTCCCATTTTTTTGGTTTCATCAGTAAGATTCCATGTAATGTTATCTTCCGTCGGAAAGGTAAACATATCATGGCCGATCAATTCATAATTTTTATTTTTAAATGAATTTCTTTCCCGTTTTAAAGACTCGAAACGGCCGCCATATTGATATTCGTAATTTCCATTTGCCCTGTTTATGGAATCTGATTCCAGGTAAGGGATATTCATAATATTTTACATCATCCGGATTTACATCCAATACAAAATTCATTTTCTCAAATGTGTTACTTGCAGAATCACTTTTGTATTGCAGTTCATAAATAAAACGATGGGTCTGTGCCTTTGCAAGACCCCAGATCAATATCAGGAGTAATACCATTCTTTTCATAATAATTTTTTTTACAAATATACATATTAAATAGAACCTTGCAATACATAGTAATAGATTAATTCAATTTTTCTTTATTTCCGGGAACAGCTACCAGAATCTGAATATCAATACAGCAGCCGTTTTTGAATTATTAACCATAATCAAATATTTTTAAATTATGCAATATCAATTTTAATTTATAATTTTAAAGGAAACTCATAACCAAAAACCAATACTATGAAAACATCAATTTCAAATGAAGAATTTTATGCTGGCCTGCAGCAGCTACCTAAGCCCCGGTATCCGTTTCCTGACCTTATTCATCCAGAATTTCAGCAACAAAGGGAAGAATATTATGCCTGGATTGACAAGGAATATACTTTTCACAGCAAAGCCGCCCGTGAAAAACATAAGCTGCACAACCTGACTGATATTGCCGCCAGAGGCTGTCCATCGCTGAAAAACATCGCAGAATTAAGGCCTCTCGCCAATTACGCCGCTAATGGTGCAATGATGGACGATTACCTGGATCGTTGCTCGTACCATGAGATGACTGAAATATGCAACCGTATAATGGCATTGCTTAACGGAGAGGAGCTTGATGAACCCCGCGATAACGGCATATTTCATCAGTTTTGGATACTGAGACAGGATGCGATCAAATGCGGGATGCCCGAACGGCTGTATCGAAAGTACATAAGGGCTATACATGATGTCCTTAAGGGGTATTCTGATGAAAAGGTTTATTACAGGGCCAATGCTGTTCCTCCGTTACCTGTTTATCTGCTCATCCGGAATGCTACAAGCGGAGCGCACCCGTTTTGCTGGTACGTAGCCATGCAGAAGGATTATCGCCAGCTGCCGGATGATGTACTGGAACACCCGCATATTTTACGTTTGCATACAACCTGTTCTTTAATGATCGGGATACATAATGACATCATTTCCCTACCCAAAGAGCTTCACCGGGAAGAGGATACCATGAACCTGGTAAAAGTGCTGCAGCAAGAATATAAAACATCAATACAAAATGCTTATCTGATGGCTCTTGAACTTCATGATAATTACCTGAAGGAGTTTCTGATATTGCAGCAACATTTGCCTCCGTTTGGCAGGTTTCAGGACATGGCCTATAATTATATACAGGATCTTGGCATCATGGTGGCGGGGGTTTACGCCTGGCATACGAATGATACAAGCCGTTATGTAAACGGAGGGTATGTAGAGGGTGAATATACCAGCCAGAAATAGTATTCCGGGCTATGGTAATTATGCCTTTCCGCTTGATAATGAACAGACGGGTCTGATGAAGATGGTATCATATAAAAAATCCGCTCCTTTACAGGAACGGATTTTTATATAATCACGGCTAAGTATGCACGTTATCACACTTTAATTTCTACATCTACACCGCTTGGTAACTCTAATTTCATCAGAGCATCCACCGTTTTAGAAGAGGAAGAGTAGATATCCATCAATCTTTTGTGAGCAGAAAGCTGGAACTGTTCTCTTGCTTTTTTGTTTACGTGCGGAGATCTCAATACAGTGAAGATTCTCTTATTGGTTGGCAATGGAATCGGCCCGTTTACAACAGCACCGGTAGCCTTTACCGTTTTTACGATTTTCTCTGCAGACTTATCTACCAGATTGTAATCGTAAGACTTAAGTTTTATTCTGATTCTTTGTGACATTTTAATCTAAATTTAAATTAACCTTTTGCTTTAGCGATTACTTCTTCAGCAATGTTCTGCGGAGCCGGTTCGTATTTTTCAAACTCCATAGATGATGTAGCTCTACCAGAAGATAAAGTTCTAAGAGAAGTTACATAACCAAACATTTCAGATAACGGAACGTGAGCTTTGATAACTTTAGCGTTATTTCTGTCATCCATACCGTTTACCGTACCTCTTCTTCTGTTAAGGTCTCCTACGATATCTCCCATATATTCTTCAGGAGTTACCACTTCTAGCTTCATGATAGGCTCCATGATAACAGCTTTGGCAGCTCTACCAGATTCTTTGAAACCTAACTTGGCCGCTAATTCGAATGATAACTGGTCTGAGTCAACTGCGTGGAAAGATCCATCCTTCAATGTAACTTTCATAGATTCCACCTCAAATCCGGCTAAAGGACCATTCTTCATAGCTTCCCTGAATCCTTTTTCTACTGAAGGGATAAATTCTTTAGGAATGTTACCACCTTTGATCTCGTTAATGAATTCAAGACCTGTTTTACCTTCATCTGCAGGACCGATCTCGAATACGATATCCGCGAACTTACCTCTACCTCCGGACTGCTTTTTATAAACTTCCCTGTGGTTGGCAACAGCTGTAAGAGCTTCTTTGTACTCTACCTGAGGCTGCCCCTGGTTCACTTCTACTTTGAATTCTCTCTTCAAACGGTCTACAATGATATCCAGGTGAAGCTCTCCCATTCCTGAGATGATCGTTTGTCCTGAAGCTTCATCCGTTTTAACCTGGAAAGTTGGATCTTCTTCTGCCAGTTTAGCCAGAGCGGTACCCAATTTATCCTGGTCTGCTTTGGTTTTAGGCTCAACAGCGATACCGATTACCGGATCCGGGAAAATCATGGACTCAAGAACGATTTGCTGCTTTTCGTCACATAATGTATCACCTGTCTTAATATCTTTAAAACCTACAGCTGCACCAATATCTCCTGCTTCAATAAATTCTACAGGGTTCTGCTTGTTAGCGTGCATCTGGTAAATTCTGGAAATTCTTTCTTTGTTTCCTGATCTTGTGTTCATTACATAAGAACCGGCATCTAATCTACCAGAGTAAGCTCTGAAGAACGCCAGTCTTCCTACGAACGGGTCAGTAGCAATTTTGAAAGCCAATGCAGAGAAAGGCTCTTTTACGTCCGGCTTTCTTGTGATTTCAGCATCAGTATTTGGATCTGTTCCTTTGATATCATCTTTATCCAGTGGAGAAGGAAGATATTTACAAACAGCATCCAGCATGAACTGTACTCCTTTATTTTTGAAAGAAGAACCACAAGTCATCGGAATGATAGATAGATCAATAGTAGCTTTTCTCAATGCTTCGTTGATCTCTTCTTCAGAGATTGAATCCGGATCTTCGAAGAATTTCTCCATCAAAGTTTCATCATAATCAGCTACCGCTTCTACTAATTTTTCTCTGTATTCCAATACTTCATCCTTCATATCATCAGGAATTGGAACTACGTCGAAAGTTGCACCCTGAGTATCATCATGCCAGATAATAGCTCTGTTTTTGATCAGGTCTACAACGCCTTTGAAATCTTCTTCAGCACCGATTGGTAAAACGATTGGAACTGCATTGGATCCTAACATTTCTTTAACCTGGTTCACCACGTTAAGGAAGTCAGCACCTTGTCTGTCCATTTTGTTTACGAATCCCATTCTCGCAACTTTATAGTTGTCCGCCAGTCTCCAGTTTGTTTCAGACTGAGGCTCTACACCGTCTACTGCAGAGAATAGGAATACCAATCCGTCCAATACTCTCAAAGATCTGTTAACTTCTACTGTGAAGTCAACGTGTCCCGGTGTATCGATGATGTTGAAATGGTAAGCTTTGGTTTCAGGTAAAGTTTTTCCCTGTTCTGTTGGGAAATTCCAGTTACAAGTAGTAGCTGCCGAAGTAATGGTGATCCCTCTTTCAGCTTCCTGCTCCATCCAGTCCATTGTAGCGGCACCTTCGTGAACCTCACCAATTTTATGGGTTTTACCTGTATAGAATAAAATTCTTTCTGTAGTGGTAGTCTTACCTGCATCGATGTGAGCAGCGATACCAATATTACGTGTATATTTAAGATCTCTTCCCATTTCAGATTAGAATTTGAAGTGTGAGAAAGCCTTGTTAGCTTCCGCCATTTTGTGAGTATCAGTTTTCTTTTTGAATGCAGCACCTTCTTCTTTGGAAGCGGCTAAGATTTCAGCAGAAAGTTTAAGTGCCATAGACTTATCATTTCTCAATCTTGCATATTTGATTAACCATTTCATGGCCATAGAGATTTTTCTGTCAGCTCTGATAGGCATTGGAATTTGGAAGTTGGCACCTCCAACTCTTCTTGAACGTACTTCCACGTGAGGCATTACGTTAGTAAGAGCATCCTTCCAGATCTCAAGAGATGATTTCTCATTATCTCCTTTTTTGTTTTCCACGATATCTAATGCATCATAGAAAATTTTGAATGCAATAGACTTTTTACCGTCCAGCATTAAGTTATTTACGAATCTAGTTACCAATTGATCATTAAATTTCGGATCTGGTAACAACGGTCTTTTTTTCGCTTTTGTCTTTCTCATTGTTTCTGTTCCTTATTTAATGATTATTTTTTCTTTCCTTTTGCCGGTGCTGCTGCAGCCTGACCTGGTTTAGGTCTCTTAGCTCCATACTTCGATCTTCTCTGTGTTCTTCCATTTACACCTGCAGTGTCTAATGCACCTCTTACGATGTGGTAACGTACTCCCGGTAGGTCTTTCACCCTTCCGCCTCTCACCAATACTATCGAGTGCTCCTGAAGATTATGTCCTTCGCCCGGGATATAAGCGTTGACTTCTTTACCGTTAGAAAGTCTTACCCTTGCTACTTTTCTAAGTGCAGAGTTAGGTTTCTTAGGTGTTGTAGTATATACTCTCGTACATACTCCACGTCTTTGTGGACAAGAATCAAGAGCAGCCGATTTGCTCTTCTTGGCAAGTGTGGCTCTTCCTTTTCTTACTAATTGTTGAATAGTAGGCATTTAATTGCTTTTTATTTTAGGCTGCAAAAATATGAATAATTTTTTAATTGACAAGTAGTTATATATAAATAATCTTTATAAATTAAAAATTAATTAACAAAAGGAGCTCATTGCTCCACAATCGTTACTTTTACATGTCTGTTCCAGCCAAAATTTCTGATATTCCGCTTCAATGACTCAAGGTTACTGCCATTAACAGAGTATATGGATACATGATCCCTTCCTACGGTAATGGCATGCCCGATTTTAAGCACTGCCGCCTTTTTCCAGGTTTTTGGAACATGGCCCTGGAACCATTCATCATAGATTATGGCCAGTTCATAATTATGATCCGAGCTGTATCGGGTCAGAAAGCTTTCAAACCGGTCATCCATCCCTCTTTTATTTTCACTGAACGGGATCATTTCCGGAGAGCCCAGCCCTGCTATATCCAATAAATGAATTTCTGTAAAATATGTGATGGCCCCGATGTCATTCGCGACAACCCTGGACGTATTATAATACTGGTTTAAGAATTTTGCAGACTGAATCTGCTGCTCATATATATTCTTCCCACCATATTCCAGCATGACATGTGCCATCCAGGTTTTATAAACCATCAAAAAAATATTTATTATTATAAGAATGCTGACGAGCCTCTCTTTTTGTATATAAACCTTAAAATCATCCAAAAAGCCCTTCACCCTGGGAATTAAAACCATTGAAAAGCCAACAAGAATATAAGCCTCATACCTGAACGCTCCCTTTAAATCCGCGAACATGGAATGACAGATCATCAGCAGGGAAAGAACAATGAGAAAAAAATCGTCCCTTATAGTTCCGGAAAACCCTTTTTTCTGAAAATCCCTGTATATAAAAATAAAACAGAGAATAATCGGAAAAAATCCGATTTTATAAAAGCTGACATTCAGTAAAAAGTTATCCAGAAAGATCGTTTTGAGCTGAAATATCAGATCTTCATCCCAACTCAGCTTCGTTCCTTTAACCACCACAGAATTTGGAAAGAAATATCCGTCCTGCTGATAATTAAAGTAACAAAAAATCAGAATGGGAACAAATCCAACCAACAAAACCCCGATCGCCCTCTTCCATTTTTTAACCAGAAGAAAAACAAATGCAAGAATCGCAAAATAAAATATGCTCTCGAAACGTACCAGCCCCATTAATAATAGAGTCAGATAAAATCCGCCCCTTGCATATTTATCCTTATCCCATCGGTAAAAGCAAATGATACTGAAAGTAAACAGGAAAACATGGAAAATATGCTCCATCCCTGCCAAAACCTGTAAATGCAGTACGGCAAGGAAAATGGTGAATAATGTAGCCAGAATCCCCGCTTTCAGGTTCTTAAACATCCCCGAAAAATGCTGATTGAGTAAAAAAACAATCCCGGTTCCGAAAACAACATTAAAATAAAGAGGAAGCTGGTCATTGTTTCCGAAAATTTTTATCAGCAAGCTTATCAGATAAGTAAAAAGTGGGGAAGAAGAGGTAGACGAAAACTGATACCGGGTAACTCCCCATACATGATGCAATGCAAAATTCTTAGCCATTGAAAGATGAATATAGGCATCATCTATAAGGTATACATAATGGCCTTCAGCTTTTGAAACACAGTTCCAATAGTAGTATAAACATATTGCAGCACTTATGGTAAATGAAATAATGAAACTGTTCCGGCTACTATTTCTGAATAAAAACATTTCTGAATGAATTATAAAATCTCAAAGATAAGTATCATCAATCAGATTCATAAGGTATCTTAAACTTTATTTAGTAAATTTGTTATCATACAATAATAAACTACTAATAATATGAAAAATGCAAGTATTATAGGCTTGAAAGAAGCCGATTGCAAAAACATTGCAGAAAAGCTTAATGTACTTTTAGCTAACTATTCAGTATTCTACCAGAATACCAGAGGCTCTCACTGGAATATCAAAGGAGATCAGTTCTTTACCCTACATCCGAAATTTGAAGAACTTTACAACAGTCTGGTATTAAAAATTGATGAGATCGCGGAGAGAATTCTCACATTAGGGGCTACGCCTGCACACAATTATTCGGATTACTTAAAGGTAGCTACCATAAAAGAAAGTAAAGAGGTAAGCGATGCCACAAAAAGTGTTGAAAACATTTTAAATTCATTCAAGGTAGTGATAGACCTGCAAAGAGAGCTTCTCGACATCACGGATAAAGCCGGAGATGAGGGAACCAACTCTCAGATGAGCGATTATATCACAGAACAGGAAAAAGAAGTCTGGATGTACAATTCCTATCTGGGTAAATAAGCAGATATTAAAAAAAATCGTCTTACATTTAGGGCGATTTTTATTTTAAACCCTTATATTTGCGTTAAAAATACACATATATGAACGATATTCGGTTGAATTCCATTCTTGATAATGATTTCTATAAAATCACCATGCAGAATGCCGTAGTCAAACTGTTTCCCGATTCTGTTGTAAAGTACGAATTCATTAACAGAGGAAAACATCATTTTCCAGAAGGTTTTGATGTTGCTTTGAGGGAGGCGGTCAATAAAATGGCAGAGCTCAAGCTGACCAAAGAAGAAAAGAGATTTATGGCAAAAACCTGTCCATACATAGATCTGCCTTATCTTGACTTCCTTGAAGGGTACCATTATGATCCGTCTGAAGTAAAGATTCATCAGGAAGGAAGTGACCTAACTGTAACGGTTGAAGGGTTATGGTACAGGACCATTCTGTGGGAAGTCCCTTTATTGTCTTTGATCAGTGAGCTGCATTATGAGATGAACCACCTGGAAAGAGATTCCAATGAGATGGTTATGCACAAGACCCTTGAAAAGGCAGATTCACTGGCCAGACTGGGAGTCAATTTCGCAGAGTTTGGAACCAGAAGAAGGCATTCCTATAAAGTACAGAATCTGGTCATGGAAGCTTTGACCCAAAAGAAAGATTCAACGTTTATAGGCACTTCCAATGTACATTTCGCTATGAAGTACAATGTAAAGCCTATCGGGACCCATGCCCATGAATGGTTCATGTTCCATGGTGCCGAATATGGATTCAAAATGGCCAACGGGTTGGCCCTGGAGCATTGGGTGGATGTCTACAGGGGAGATCTGGGGGTAGCCCTTTCAGATACATATACAACAGATGTTTTCTTCCAGCAGTTTGATAAAAAATTCGCCAAGCTTTTTGACGGTGTGCGTCATGACAGCGGCGATCCGTTGAAATTCGCGGATAAAACCATTGCCCATTATGAAAAGCATGGAATCAATCCTCTGTTTAAATATATCATTTTCTCAGACGCCTTAAATCTGGAAAAGGTAGAAGATATTACCAATTACTGTAAAGGCAAAATAGGCGTCTCTTTTGGAATCGGCACCAACCTGACCAATGATGTCGGCCTGAAACCCATGAATATTGTAATGAAACTGATCGGGGTGCAGGCTCCCAATAAAGAATGGATCCCAACCGTAAAGCTGTCCGATGAACATGGCAAATATACGGGAGACCCAAAGATGATCGAACTGGCCAGGGAGTTTTTGAGAATAAAAGATTAATACCATGAAAAAAATTTTATTATCCGCCATTCTATGCGGTATCCTTTCCTCATGTATGGTGACAGGAAGCCAAAACGGAGAGACCGGAAAGCCGGGGGATTCTTCCAAACCGGTATTTAATAAGGAGCTTGCTGCAAAACTTGGTGCAGACCAATATGGAATGAAGCCTTACGTGATTGTTATGCTTACAACCGGCCCTGCCAAAATTGAAGACAAAACCAAAATGAACGAACTGATGAAGGGGCATTTAGGAAATATCGGAAAGCTTTCTGATGAAGGGAAAATTGTGGTTGCCGGGCCTTTTTTAGAAAAAAACAAAGAAAATTACCGTGGTATGTTCATCTTCAATACCAAATCCAGAGAAGAAGCTGAACAATGGGTAAAAACAGATCCTGCAGTTCAGGCCGGAGTATTCAGCTATGAAATATTCCCCTGGTACGGATCGGCAGCGCTACCATTATACTTAAAGCATCATGCGGAAATAGCCAAAGAAAACCCTTAGCAGTAACCTCATAAGATTATGAAGTTTTTACCTATTTATGAAAACAACCATATCATGAAAACCGTATGAAATTTCTGATTCAGGCCTTTCTATTTTTATCTGTGATATGCAGTGCCCAATCAGCAAACAGATTTTTTTATGAGCTCAGCTATAAGCCCAAAACGAATTCATCTGAACGGAAGAAGATCCTTACCATATTGGATATAGCGGAAAAGAAATCTATATATCAAGATTTCACCTATTTTTCACAGGATTCTTTGATATCCTCTAAAATGGACTCCATGCAGAAATCAGGAGTCTACACGGACCTGTCAACTTTCATCAGAAAACCGGACATCCCTTACAAAATTCTCAAAGAATATCCTGATTTTAACCAGATCCATCAGGAATATTTTATAGAAGCCAACTTTTCCTATACCATAAAACCTGTTTTAAAATGGAAAATACTTCCGGAAAAAGAAAAAATCGGAGCCTATGAAGCACAAAAAGCCAGTCTTTCATTCGGAGGAAGAAACTGGACAGCATGGTTCACAACTCAAATCCCATTTCAGGATGGACCTTATAAATTCTGTGGTCTTCCGGGGTTAATCGTGAAGATTGAGGATGACAGGCAGGAGTTTTCATGGTCTCTGAAAGGAAATAAAAAGATTGAACAATACAACGAAATATCTTTGGCCGAAAAGACTCTTCCAAACCATGATAAATTCATCCACACCACTCCCGAAAAATTCGCTAAAGCTTTAGCCTCTTACAAAAAAGATCCCCTGAGCAGTATGCGCGGTATGTTTACAGAAGAAATGATGAACAAATCATTTGATAACAGTGGAAAAACATTAGCGGAAATATTAAAGGAGCAAGAAAAAGCCATTATGAAAATATATGAAAATGATAATCCTATAGAAGTATTTTCTGAGAATTAACTTTAAGGTTTTCCATAAGAAAATTGATTTTTCTTTTTGTAATTTTGAAACATGGAATTAACCTATTTAATCATCGGATTCATTGTCGGGGGAATCCTTGGGGCAATTATTTTATACTTCATTTTGAAATCTTCCATGATTTCAAGAAACTTTTATGATGAACTGAACAATCTGCATATCAAAAACTGTTCGGATTTAGAAAACTCCAATTTGAAGATCCGGGAACTGACCGAAGTTATCAATAAGGAAAAAGAGCTGACCCAGCAGCAGTCAGATCTGTTCAACGATCTGAAGAACGAGTTTGCCAAAATCTCTGCCGAGCATTCTTCCTTAATGACCCAGTTCCAGGAACAAAAGCAGATCAACTCCAAACAGACCACACAGATTGAAACCCTTTTAGCCGAAAAACAAAATATTTTTGCCCGAAATTCTGAGCTTTCTGCCATAAATGAAAGCTTACAGAAATCTCTTGAGACCCAGAAAGTGGAAATTACCAAGATCCAGGAGGAGGCCAAGCTTCAATTTGAGAATTTAGCCAATAAAATCCTGGAAGAAAAGACAGAAAAATTCACTACCCTGAATCAGAACAATCTGAAAACAATCCTGGAACCATTCCAGGAAAAAATTGCCGATCTGAAGAACAGAGTGAATGAAGCCTATGAAAAAGAGAACAAAGAGCGCTTTTCTCTAGCTGAAAAAGTAAGAGAGCTGGCAGAACTGAATCAGCAGATATCTGAGGATGCCAAGAAATTAACCCGGGCCCTCAAAGGCGAAAGCAAAACACAAGGAAACTGGGGCGAGATGATCCTGGAAAGCATCCTTGAGAAATCAGGTCTTGTAAAGGGCAGGGAATACTTCCTTGAACATGAGCTCCGTGATGAGGACAATAAAGCCTTATTTTCAGAATTTTCAGGTAAAAAAATGCGCCCCGATGCAGTGGTAAAATATCCGGATGAAAGAAATGTGATCATAGATTCCAAGGTTTCCCTGACTGCCTTTACGGAAATGGTGGATGAAACCGACCAGGATATTTATACCATGAAGCTTAACCAGCATTTGTCTTCCATAAAAAATCATATCCAGCAATTGAGCCAGAAAGCATATGACGATTACGGGAAATCATTGGATTTCGTCATGATGTTCATTCCAAGCGAACCTGCCTATATTGCAGCTATGCAGGCAGATCAGAACTTATGGAACTATGCTTATGAAAGAAGGATTCTACTACTGAATCCAAGTAATCTGATCACTTCCCTTAAATTAATTGCGGATCTATGGAAACGGGAGTATCAGAACAGGAACTCTATGGAAATCGCAGAGAGAGGAGCCAAGCTGTATGATAAGTTTGTAGGATTTGTTGAGAATCTGGAAAAGGTGGGAAAAAATCTGGATCAGGCCAGAAATGTCTATAATGATGCCTATAAGCAGCTTTCAACCGGCAACGATAATCTGGTGATCCAAACCCAGAAATTAAAATCATTGGGAATCAAAAACAAAAAAGAACTACCGCAAAGCCTGATCGACAATTCTCAGATCTCCATAAATATTTCAGATGAATAAAACAAAAACCCCGGTTAAGCCGGGGTTTCATTATCCGTTAACTACTGACCATAATAAATTTTGCCTAATTTTGCAGAATGTTAATAGAAAGTTTCCAGAACGATAAAATAAAGAATATTACTAAACTTCTTACTGACAACCGGTTCCGTAAAAAATCCGGGGTCTTTGTAGTGGAAGGACAGCAGGAAAATGCAAGGGCTCTAAAATATGATTTTGAGCCTGTGGAATTTTTTATATGTCAAAGTATTTTCAAAGAAGAGCTGCCCAAAGGAAAAGTATATCCTGTAAGTGAAAGAGTATATGAAAAGATTGCCTATCGGGGAACTTCCGAAGGGATCATCGGAATATATAAAACCAGGGAGGCATCATTGGCCTCTTTCAGTCCCAAGGTCAATTCTACCATAATTATCGTTGAAGGAATTGAAAAACCCGGAAATCTTGGCGCCATTTTAAGAAGCTGTGAAGCTTTCGGCATGGATGCGCTTATCGTTACGGACGGAAAAACAGATTTCTATAATCCGAATGTCATCCGGTCCAGTGTAGGCTGTCTTTTTGGAATGCAGGTTTTCCAGGCTGAGAATGAAGAAACTTTAGAATTTTTACAGAAAAATAATTTCAATATTTATACAACCCTTATGGATGAAAGTGCCGAAGACCTTTACAAAAGAGACTTCAGGCAAAGATCCGCGGTATTGTTCGGTACTGAGCATTCCGGATTAAGTGATTTCTGGATCGGAAAGGGAAAAAACACCCTGATCCCCATGAGCGGAAGCATTGACTCTTTAAATTTAAGCAACGCGGTGGCCATTACATGCTACGAAGCATTAAAACAAAAGACAATGGCTCATGATAATAAATAAAAAAAACCGCTTCATTTGAAACGGTTCTTTTTATTTTTAGTAAACGTGTACTAATTATTTTTTAGCAGCAGCGTCTACAGCGTCTTTAGCGTCTTTTGCAGCATCTTTAGCAGCATCAGCAGCTCCTTTAGCAGCGTCAGCAGCTCCTTTAGCAGCGTCTTTAGCAACATCAGCTCCAGCAGCAGTAGTAGCAGCAGCGGCATCTTTAGCAGCATCTACAGTAGCAGAAGCAGCAGAATCAACAACAGTAGCAGCAGAATCAGCAACAGTAGCAGCAGAATCAGTAGCAGCTACAGCAGCAGAGTCAGCAGTGTTAGCAGTTTCAGTAGATTCAGTTTTTTTACAAGCAACTAAAGAGATTGCAGCGATAGCAGCTACGAATAATGACTTTTTCATAATAAATTAAATTTAATTTTGTTAATATTGTTTTCTAAAATTATTTCTTTGTTCGTTATTTGAACAAGACAAAGGTATAGCAGTTAGAAAATTTGTTTAAGAAAAATAATTGTAATACCTTTGTAAAATAGTTTTACAAATAAACATATCTGTAAATCAACACTTTAATCATTTTTATAAAACTTGACAGATTTAGATTTATTGCATTTTGAGCAGTTAAAAAAGGATGTACAGGCTCAATATTTAAAAGAATATACCCCCTCTTCCGATGATATCTCAAAATGGAAGGGGATCGATATCATATATTTTCAGGAAGATCTTCGTAAAAAAGCCAAAGGCAACATCAGCGAAAAATCTTTTTATACTTATTTTAAAACCTCTCCGGTCACAAAACTTCCGAGGATTGATATGCTCAATCTGTTAAGTATATATGCCGGATACGATTCCTGGTACGAGTTCAAGAAACAGCACCTTTTTGCCGGTGAGCTCCTGAGAGATGATGAAGATCTTACGGAGGAGAATCTGGAAGAATTAGAAAATGCCGTACAAAATTCCCCAGACTTATCTGTAATAGAAAATACACTTCAAAAGCCTGCGAACAATGGCACCCAAAAAGCTGATTTACAAAAATCAAATACTGAAAATCAAATTGTTAATAAACAAAATATTCCAGATCCCTACCCAAAACAGGGAGAATCGGCCCAAGGAAAAAGTTTCATCAGAAAAAATATTTGGGCCATCGTTACCACTGTTCTCATCATTATAACAGGGATATTAGGATTTAAAGATGAAATTTTTTCTAAAACCTATACTTATTGCTTCACAGATGCGGACCGGGGTGTGGGAGTGATCAATACTCTGGAAATAAAAGTGATCAAAGAAAACGAATCCCCCATTCTGTATAAAATAAAGCCGGGAGAATGTTTCCGTTACTCTACAAAGGATAAAAGCCTGAAGATGCAGATCAGCGCCCCGTTTTATGAATATCTGGAGGTCAACAGAAGCCTGGAAAACGCTCCTGAGGAAGAAATGATAGAGCTAAAACCGGATGATTATAAAATGGCTGCTTATTATTTTTCCATAAAAGATGTTACAGGCGCCCCGAAGGAAGAACAGCTCTCCCTTATCAAACAGAAAAGAAATCAGCTTGAAAACCTTATCAGCAATAATGCGGTCATTTATCAGGTTTATGACAACAATACCTACGGCATTGAAAGACTGGATAAACAAAAATATATTACACTCGTTACAACGCCTACCACCTCTCTGAAAAACCTCAGTGTAATAGAGATGAAAAAAGATAAAGGAAAAATCGTATCTATTAAATTTAAAATCGCTTCCACAGATGAAAAGAATAAATAACTTTTTTATTTTGGTGATATTGCTTCTTGGTTTTGCTTCCTGTAAAAATAAAAAGACCGAAGTAAGTGATTTGGATAAGCTCCGAAACAGCAATAATACAAAAACCTACCCTGCTGTACAGATGGACAGCATGCAGGCCATCAATTCCATTACGAAACAAAAAGTACAGGAACTCCTGGACCTGTCCACCTTATATCTCTCAGGAAACAGGAATACGGAAATTGACACCGTAATTTATTCTCAGATGGAAAGCTACTTCCATAAGCCGGATTCATTGACGTTCAGGAATTTATTCAGGGAGCTGGACAGCCTTAAGGTAAAAAGCGTAAAAGTAAATAACCTGAGCGTATATAAGGAATTTTACAATAAAGACACCCTGGATTATGCCAAGTTCAATGTGGAATATTTTGATAATAAAAACAAATCTTTGGGGACCTTTGAAAAGAATGCACAGTATATTTTGTTATCTGTTCCTAAGGCAGAAAAGGAGTTTAAGTTTTATTTTCTGAACTTCTATTCTTCCCCGGTGAAAAAAGACAGCACATCGTCAGGTGTAACCAGATAATCTAAAGGAATATCATTTTCCCACACATCATCAATACTTTCATCAGGACCAAAGTAGTTCAGCCCGATTTTTTTTGACTCGGGAGAAATGGCTGTAAAAAAAGCGTCATAGAACCCTTTGCCATAGCCTACCCTGTTCCCTTTTTCATCACAATACAGAAGCGGGGTAATCACATAATGAAAATAGCTTTCCCCTGAATCCTCATCAGCTACAGGCTCAGAAATCCCCCAATGGTTGGTTTTAAACTTTGTGCTGCCGGAGATTTCAATATTGATCAACTTATCTGCCACTATTTTAGGCACAAAAACCCTGATCTCCTGTTTCAGAAAATATTGGATAAAGATTTCAGTATTTATTTCCTTACGTTCCGCAATCGGAATAAAGATATGTACTTTCTGGCCCCGATAGGGCTTAAAATAATGAAGAAAATTCTGAAAAATCTTTTCGGATAACAATAAAACCTCATCAGCAGACAAGGTTTTTCTTTTTTGTATATATTTTTTGCGAAGATCGGCTTTAAGCATACTGATTTATTATGTCATTTTCACTGAAATGATTTTCACCGGGCAGGCCTTTGCCGCTTTGTCACATGGCTCAAATGCCTCTGCATTGGGAGTTTTCAGGGTATAAAATCCTTTTTTATCAACCGTTTTCAATAATACGGATTTTCCGTCCTTTTTAGACATCCTGAAATACTCCGGAGCAAACTCTGCACAGTAATTGCAACCGATACATTTATCTCTCTGAAGCGTAACTATAATCATTAAGCCTTCACAATTTTGTACAGTTTATCGCTTGGTCTTACACGGAATTTTGTAGGAAATGTAATGATATCAGATTTGGTTGCCTTATCCGCATTTCCCTTCTCATCTACCATCATGCTTTCGATCACCATTTCCTGAGAGCCTGTAGTAGGTCCCTGGATCAAAACACTGTCCCCTACATTCAAGTCGTAAGCTTCAATCAGAAATTCGGCAATATTGGATTTTGGATAGAAGTGTCTTCCTTTTCCGATATATACTTTCTTCTGGGTGGCATTTGACCCCGGATTCGGAGACCATTCCCCCAATTCCTGTCCAAGATAGTATCCACTCCAGAAGCCTCTGTTATAAACCGTTTCCAGCTGCTTCATCCATTCGTCCACCTTCTCTTTGGAGAATGTACCTTCAGCAATGGCATCGATCGCCTCTCTATAACATTTTGTAACGGTTGCCACATATTCAGGGGCACGTCCTCTTCCTTCAATTTTAAGAACCTTTACGCCGGCATCTACAATCTCATCAAGGAAACCAATGGTGCAAAGATCTTTCGGAGACATCATATATTCATTGTCAAGCTCGATCTCAAACCCTGATTCCTGATCAATAACAGTATACTTTTTACGGCAGTTTTGCTTACAGGCCCCTCTGTTTGCAGAGGAATTATGAGAATGAAGGCTTAAGTAGCATTTTCCTGAAACAGCCATGCAAAGCGCACCGTGGCCGAAGATCTCAACTTCCACAAGATTTCCTGAAGGTCCTTTCACCTGATCTTTTTCAATCTGGGTACAGATTTTTTTGATCTGGTTGATACTCAATTCCCGGCTCATCACCATTGTATCGGCGAACAGGGCATAAAATTTCACGGTCTCAATATTAGTGATATTAATCTGGGTGGAAATATGCACTTCCATACCGATCTGCCTTGCATAGGCAATCACAGCCTGGTCCATTGCGATCACGGCAGTCAGGTTCGCCTCCTTCGCCTTGTCCAGAAGAGTTTTTATGATAGATAAATCATGATCATATATGATGGTATTCAGTGTCAGGTAGGTTCTTACTCCTTTTTCTGCACATCTTCTGGAAATTTCAGGCAGATCCTCGATAGTAAAGTTCATCGTAGCCCTGGCCCGCATATTCAGCTGCTCTACCCCGAAATATACGGAGTCTGCACCATTATCTATAGCTGCCTGAAGGGATGTAAAATCGCCTGCAGGAGACATTAATTCTATTTTTCCGGTTTTTGTCATTTCTTTTTGAGAAAATTTTTGCAAAGATAGTTATTTTTCAATTGAGTATATTTATCAACAAAAATTACAGCTTCTATTTATCCAAAGCATTAATAAATTTTTAAGGTTTGTTAACTCCCTCTTTAACAATTATGACATAATGTATAAAATGACATAAACCCCGTTAAATTTTAGTTAAAATTGAAACATAGCATGCTAATTGCATACTTATTTAACAGTAAATTTGTTTACTGCTAAATTTAAATGAAATCAATAAAAAAAGAAGAATATACAATGAAGAGTACTTTAAAAAAACTATTACCATTTGCCGTAGTAGGTGTTATTTCTGGAGCTACTACCGTTGGTGCACTACAATACTTTGATCATAATTCTGTTAACAGCGATCAGTCTTATTTTACCAAATCATCCAATGTTTCTTTTGCAGGGATGAACTCTGCCGCCATAGGTGATGATTTCGTAAAAGCTGCCAAAACGACAGTTCCTGCCGTAGTTACCATTAAAAATTACCAGACAAGAAGCTCAAACAGGGCCTCTGACCAGGATTTGTTTGATTTCTTCTTCGGGGATCCGTTCGGAGGAAGAAGACAGCAAAGGCAGCAACAGGTTCCTGACAATATGCCTTCAGGAATGGGATCCGGGGTGATCATTTCACCGGATGGCTACATCATATCGAACAATCACGTGGTGGCTGGTGCCAACAAGCTTGAGGTGGTCCTGAGCAATAAAAAGTCTTATATTGCCACCCTGGTGGGTACCGACCCCAATACAGATATATCTTTATTAAAAATAGAAGAAAAGGGATTACCTTATCTTAACTTCGCCAATTCCGACAACATTGAGGTTGGGCAATGGGTACTTGCTGTCGGAAATCCGCTGGGACTAAATTCAACAGTTACAGCAGGGATTGTTTCCGCCAAAGGAAGAGGTATTGGTATCTTAGGCTCCCAGGGGAAAGCAACCAATCCTATAGAAAGCTTTATCCAGACAGATGCTGCCATTAATCCCGGAAATTCAGGAGGGGCACTGGTAAATACCAACGGGGATCTTATCGGGATCAATTCCGCGATCCAGTCCACTACAGGGTATTATCAGGGATACGGATTTGCTGTTCCTTCTAACCTGGCAAGAAAAATCGTTGAGGACATCAAAAAGTTCGGAATTGTACAAAGAGGTTTCCTTGGGGTACAGTCTTTAGATCTCTCCGATGATCAGCAGGTAGCCCTGTATAACAGACAGAAGAAAACCAACCTGAAACCTGGTTCCGGAGTATATGTAACAACTGTTACCGATGATAGCGGTGCTCAGGATGCAGGAATCAAGGTAGGTGATATCATTACGAAAATTGACGGGATGGCGATCACAGATTTTGCGGATCTGTCAATGGCTGTAGGAAGCAGAAGACCTGGGGACAGAGTTCAGGTAACCTATCTGAGAAACGGCAAAGAAAATACTGTAAATGTAACCCTAAAAGACCAGAAAGGAGGTACTACCACCAGAACGAAAGCTGAGCTTAGCGTAACTGAGAAGATCGGGGCTGAATTTGACCCGTTAAGCGAAAGGTTCAAAACCGATTATGGTCTGAACAGTGGAGTGATCGCTAAAAATGTGGTGGAAGGCAGTGAAATTGCCAAAATAGGAATCGTAGATAACTATATCGTAATAGAGGTTAACGGTAAACCTGTCAATTCACAAAAAGACGTGGAAAAAATCCTGGATAAATATCAGGGTAACGTGCAGATCAAGTTTGTGGATGCTTATGGGCAGATCTACACCAGAGGATTTAAAATGCCTTAATTCTAAAATAAACATTTCATATCAAAAAACGCTGCGAGATCGCAGCGTTTTTGCTTTATAATTTATTCATTTTTTCAGCGATTCTTTTTTTCTTATTCCGTTCGTAGATGATCTCCACTATTTTCCCGCCTATCCATGAGAAAGGGAAAAAAGTAAGGAATATTGAGATTTTATAGAATGTAGGATGGTAAGGGAAAATAATAATATCCAGCATTGCGATAAACAGCATAATGAACCCAATAAGAATAGCATAGGCCACTTTAGCATATTTAACGATAATAGCTGTTGCCACACCCCCTACCGTTGTCCCGAGACCGGAAATAAACAAAAGAAAGCCGAAAAAAGCATCGTTATCCTGCATGCTCTGAAGAAATCTTTGCCAATGTTCAAAAGGAGCAAAGGCATCAAAAGTAACCCATTGCGGAAATGCCCTTATACCAAGAGTAATTATAAGCCCTGCAATACCAAGACCTATCAAAACCGCCAATGTATTTCTTAGAAAGTTCATTAATTAATCCTGATGGGCAATCATAGAGATCTCGATGTCTACATTTTTAGGCAGGCAGGAAACCTGTACCGTTTCACGGGCCGGATAGCTTTCAGCATCTAAGTAAGAAGCGTAAATATCATTCATTACTGCGAAATCATCCATATTCTTAAGGAAGATTGTTGCCTTTACCACATTTTTAAAGGTCATTCCTGCTTCTTTAAGAATTGCTTCCAGATTCTTCATTACCTGATGGGTTTCTTTCTCAATTCCTTCCACTAGCTTACCTGTTGCGGGATCTACAGGAATCTGGCCGGAAATGTATAAAATACCATTCGCCATGTTTGCCTGAGAATAAGGCCCGATTGCTGCAGGAGCATTCACTGTGTTGATTACTTTTTTCATTAGAATTTATTTTGGATGCAAATATAAATTATATTTTCAAATATCAGTCCGATCAGAAAGGTGCATTGGGCTGCGTAAAGCTTCTGTCCTTATATTTGATGGCATCACTCAGGATATTGGCTTTTATCCCGATAAAAAAGTCATATACTTTATACTGCCCGAAAGGAACCCAGTTAAAATTGATGGTAAAGCTTCGCTGGTCCCTAGCAAATCCGATTCTTGTATAAGCCAGCTTCTTCGTGATCATATCGTAGTGTGTACTTCCGTTGATATTCCAATAGGGAGTAAGCTTGATGCTTCCATTGAGCCCTATGGATGCTATTTTGTTTCCGAAACGTGAAGCGCTGCTTTTGGTGTAGGCATAATTGGCGTTGATATTCAAAGTCCAGGCCTGATCAAAATGAGCGTAATTATCATCATCAAAATAGTAATTCTCATTCCGGATCTCCCCTTTAGATTTATATTTTTTAGCGTAATCTGTTTTTTCTCCAAACAGTTCGCTGCTTAAAGGATAGGACAGCTGCACATTAAACCCCTGTACGCTGAAGTGCCCGAATTCTTCTGTTCTGATGCCGGCGTCCTGGCCCGGAAGGTAAATGATCTTATAAGGATCCAGTGACAAGCTGGTATTTACACTCAGTTTGTTATCAAAAAAGGATGACTGCCCGTTGATGGTAAAGATCGACCATGGGTGGTCTTTTGCTGCGAAGTTATAATTTCCCGTAAGGTTCAGCGATTCAAAAAGCTTTATTTTCTTTACTCCGGTTGAATCTTTTTTAGATTTCACCTTCATTTCTATATTATTCCCGATATTGAACCCCAGGGCACCCACCAGCCCGGTCGAAGGGCTTCCCACGATCCCGCCTTCAAAAATAGAATAAGGTGTCAAAGCCCCATTGGCATCATAATAGTTTTTATAATATCCGAATCCTGACCCTCCGAAATCCGGCGAATAGGTAAACCCGATACTCGGAGTCATCATATGTCTGATAGCTTCGATCTTGGATCCTTTTTTAAATTTAAGCATTCCGTAAAGCGTGGTCTGGATACTTGCTGTTGTAGAAAAAGTGGAATATCCGGCGATACCCTTATCCATTTCATTCACCACTACGTTGCGCACAGGATCGTAATATTTGTTCAGCGTTTTGGTGGTAAGTGCGTTATCAATATTCGCTCCCAGGCTGAAGGTAAAGTATTTCGCAATAGTCGTATTGGTTCCCAGGGTAATATTATTCCTCAGGCCTGTCTGAAGCTTATCCCACATAGCCTGTGTAAAAAGCTCTCCTTCATTGGTCTGTACATAGTTCGTTAAATTAAACCCTGTATTTACCGTGATATTTTCCAATAATCCCTGCCTTACTCCCGTCTTCGACTTAAAAAGATAAAACTGGTTTACGGCAATATTCATCTGGGGAAGACGCAGATCCGAATTTCCTGTGGCAAAATTCTGGGAATAAGATGCTGTTCCGGTAATGGTAATTGGTAATTTCAGGAATCTTTTGGTGACCGTCACGGTAGAATTCTGCTGTGTATTTAATACATTCTGATTAAATATATAATTATTGTTTACGGTATTATTATAAAACCTGCTGCTTACTATATCCACAGACGCAGAGAATGTAAGGAACGGATTGGCTTTTGCATCCTGTGTATGTCTCCATGCAATCCTGTAGGTACTGCTTTTTGAATAGTCATCGAGTCCTTTTATCCCTCTTACCGTGGTTCCTATATCTGCGGAAAAATTCCCGGAATAACGGTACTTTTTCACATAGTTCATCTCAGGCCTCAGATTCCAGCTTCCTTTGGTATAGATATCCGCAAGCACCTTAAGGTCAAAATGCTCCCCTATCGGCTGATAATATCCTAAGCTGTTAAGAAAAAAACCTACATCCTGCCTTTCTCCGAAGCTCGGGATCAGAATACCGGCGGACCTTTTATCTGAAAACGGCAAAATAGCAAACGGCATAATAAGCGGTGTAGGCACCTGCTCCACATACATCTGTATAGGGCCTGTGATAATCTGAGATTTGTTCCTGGTTTTTACCAATTTGATATTGGAGGCCAGTAAATGGTAATCCGCTGCGGTATCTTTCTTCTTTAAGAAGTATTCATCTGTTGTATATAAGGCATGCCGCATGGCAAAAACGGAGTCATTATATTTTTTCGTCTTGTTAGCAATGATTACGCCCTCACTTTCCTCAGTCCTTGCATTATAGGCAATAGCCTGCTTTGTTTTGGTATTGTAGCTGAACTGGTCAGTCTCATATTTTTTCCCCCCCTGAGTGGTCACCACAGGTTCAATGATTTTTCCTAAAGAATCCTGTTTACCACGTGCATAGATCAAATTCTTATTATCATCAATAGAAATATAATCAGCATCGATCTGCATATCCTGGTATTTTACCTGAGCATTTTTATTCAGGAAGGTCATTTTTTTCGGGACATCTCTGCGCTGATCATCTGCTTTTGTATGAAGTATATCTTCCAGAGCCTCCTTGTTTACCACTACGGTGTCCCTTTTGGGAATAGTATCATTAACCGCATTTTCAGGCAATTTTTCAGGCGTTTTCTGTGCTAAAAAATTGTTAAAAATTAGGATAATTAAAATTTGTAGTATATTTTTGAAAACGGTTTTGGCCAATTTTATTCTTTATAATTAAGGCTCAAAATTAATATAATTTTTAAAACTGTAAGATGCACAAACTAAATTTTAAAATAATTTTATCATTTCTCCTCATACTCTTCAGCAACTTTATTTTTTCACAAAAAAAATTCACAATCGTTTTAGATGCCGGGCACGGAGGAAGCGATCATGGCGCTAACCGGACTTATAGCGACATTGGCAGGATCGCAGAAAAAGACATTACTCTTGCCATTGTTTTAAAGCTGGGGAGCATGCTTGAGAAAAACAAAGACTTCAAAGTCATATATACCCGTAAAATTGACGAATATCCGTCATTATCAGACAGAACCAATTTAGCCAACAGAAGCAAAGCCGACCTTTTTATATCCGTACATTGTAATTCTTCACAAAGATCCGGTGCCTACGGAACTGAAACATATGTTCAGGGGCCCGACCAGAATGATACCAATCTGGAAGTCGCCAAAAGGGAGAATGATGTGATCTATCTGGATGAAAAGGACAGGCAAACATTCGGTTCTTATGATCCCAGCTCTCCTGAATCTTTGATTGCCCTAAAGCTTCAACAAAGCAAGTACCTTGAATCAAGCTTATTGCTGGGAGGCCTGGTAGAAGATAATTTTGTAAATAAGGATAAAAGGTTTTCAAGAGGGGTTTTCCAGAAAAACCTGCACGTTCTCCGGATGAATGCGATGCCTTCCGTCCTTATTGAAACCGGATTTATCAATCATCCCGAGGAAAGCCATTATCTAGCTTCAGACAAGGGGCAGGAAGAGATCGCATCAAGCATTTATAATGCCATTATTGATTATAAAAAGGCCATTGACAGGAAATCAGGCGGACCGGTTATTACCAAAAAGCCAGAGCCTGAAAAACCTGCTGAGGTAGCATTGAAAAATGATTTCAGAATATTGCTTATGAGCTCGCCGAATAAATATAACGATGGTGATCCTGCACTCAAAGGTCTTAATTATATATTACCCATTAAAGAAAATGGCCAGTATAAATATTATTATGGTGTGACGAATCTCGCCTCCGTAAGGGATATTAACCTGAAAACAGCTAAAGATGCCGGATTCAGGAATGCATTTGCTGTAGGGTTTATGCCTAATCAAAAGCTAAGCACCGGCTATTACACCATCGAATTATACGCAGGCAACAAGCTGAACGGAAACTCTTTTATTCTCCAGACATTAAAGAACGTAGAAAGAAATAAGGAAAACGGAGTATTCTATTATACCTACGGAAAAGTATATACGCTGGAGGATGCCGTAAAGCTTCAAAAAGATCTTGAAGCCAAAGGAATAAAGAATACGATCATCCAAAAAGTTTACCGGTAGCTTAAAATTAATTTTGATGTTAAAAAGTTAATCATTACTTTTGCAACCTCAAAATTTGGCCTATTCGTCTAGTGGTCAGGACTCAAGATTTTCATTCTTGCAACAGGGGTTCGATTCCCCTATAGGCTACCAAACTACATCACTCAATCCCTGATCAATACAAGGTTCAGGGATTTTTTTATTCCAAAAGTCAACGGAATCTTCACGAATTTTAAAAGAACGCCTCTACACGCTTTGTACAGGGCGAATTTCGAAAATCTTTTTTGATCTCTAAAATTTTCTTTCCTTTTGTTAACTTTTTGTTTCTGGAAATTGGTTCGGAAATATTCTCTTGCCCTCAGGGCTGTAAGCTCCTTAAATTCGCTCCTTTTGTTTGAAAAGATTTAGTTAACCTGAGTTCGGGTTAAGCGAAGTTTAAAAATAATTGACCATCATTTACTTT
>NZ_JBGCUR010000070.1:0-1388 GCF_041361455.1 Chryseobacterium gossypii
CTAGTCATGGTCGGAAGAAATTCCGGCCATTTTTATGTTTTGAAAAGTAAGTTTGGATTTCCACCAGAAAGAGTGATCATAAGAGCTATAGCAAGTTCTCTTATTTCTATTGTCAATCGTCTTTTAGCCGTTTTGTAACCAAGATTATTGGCTTTTTTGTAAATGAGAATCAGCATAGCTACAATTAAAGTCATATAAATCATTACTTCAATTCCATTTTTATTGAGAGAAACCAAATGACTTACATTGAGTTCTTGTTTGATAAATCTGAAAAACACCTCTATATCCCATCTAGCCTTGTAATAATCAGCAACTTCTTTTGCCGTTAGCTCAAAATCATTGGTGAGAAACCAAAATTCTTTTCCTGGCTGTTTTTTATCTTTTGCAATAACGATCCTGAAGGGAGTTTCAATTTTTTGCTCTTTGTAATGTTTATTTCCTTTTTTATTGTTGATAGGGGTATTTCCATAAAGCTGAACCACGCTATCTTTTACCAATACGAGCTCTCCAAGATCCAGATTTTGATTTTCTGTTATCAGGGATTTTATTTCTTCATGTTTTCTGTTTTCATTGGATCTGATAACAAACATTATAGAATTTTCATTGAAACTCTTCATCATTCTGCCAGACTTTACTCCTCTGTCTATTAAATAAATGTTACGATGTGCAGGATCTTTTTTAACTTGTTTCAATACAATCTCGGGAAGTGCATAGTCCTCACCGCTATAGCTTTGAGAATTAAATATTTCAATATCCGAAGGAAGGATGCCATCAAAGGAAACACTGTATTTTATATATTTTTTTCCATTTCTTTGATCAATGCCTTCCTTAAGTCTTCCCGATGCTTCACTAACTATAGTACTGTCAACTCTTATCAGATTATATTTATTAATCTCTGTCGGACTATAATATTCGGCAAATCGATTGTAAATACATTCAAATATTTTCTGAAAATAGCCAGAGTCAATTCTTGATAATCGTTCAGAAATAGAACTTCTTCTAACTGTTTCAGATTCATCAAGATTAAAAAGAGCTTTAAAAACAGAACCATTGAAAGTATCTTCCAATGTTCTTTGGCTAAGTTTTTCGTTATCAAGAATAGCATAGAGAAGCAGATAGAATACTTTTTTTCCGTGAAGCGTTTTTGAATAATAATCCACTTTGGTGGTGGATGAAAGATGAGTTAGTAAGGCTTCAGGAATGTATTGTAATAGATTGTTAGCTGAGATTTTGTGATCTTTAAAAACTGACATAAATTATTGATTATCAGTATTAAAGATACGAAAAATAAATTAAAAAACACAATATAACACACTGTAAATCAACAACTTGCTCTCAAGTTTTTAATAAAAAAGTCGGAAGAAAAAATCTTCCGACCACGACTACTC
>NZ_JBGCUR010000071.1:0-1266 GCF_041361455.1 Chryseobacterium gossypii
TGAACTTGCAACTATTTTTGAGACAAAATTTATATACTCTTTATGCTACATTTTTAGATAGATTAGACATTAAATTTTGATACTCTTTTATGGTTAAATTCCCTAAAGCCGAATGCCTTCTCTGAGTGTTATAAAATGTTTCTATATATTCAAACACAGAGTTTTTAGCATGGTCTCTAGTTTCATATTTATTTTGATAAATAAGTTCGGTTTTCAGAGTCTTGAAAAAACTCTCCGCTACAGCATTATCATAACAATTTCCTTTTCCGCTCATACTTCGGGTAATGTTTTTTCCGACTATTGACGTAAATTCTGTGCAGGCATATTGTATCCCTCTGTCCGAATGGAAAATTAAACTATCATGATCCTGTAAAGGACGGTGAAGCCGTGCCATTTTCAAGGCAGCAATACTTGTATCCTGAGCCTTCATCGTCTCACTTAATGACCAGCCGATAACTTTTCTGTCATATAAATCAATGACCGTTGTGAGATACAACCAGCCCTGACCTGTTCGGATATAGGTAATGTCAGAGACCCAGACTTCTTTACTGCTTTTAACCTGAAAATTCTGATTCAGATAATTCTCTACAACAGGGTATCGATGAGAAGAGTTGGTGGTTTTCTTAAATTTCTTCTTTACAATACTTCTCAAACCTCTTTCTCTCATCAGCTTTGCTACAAAAGGGCGAGAAGCTCTTATCCCTTTTGATTCCAGTTCCCTGACAATCCTGGGACTCCCATATCTGCCACAGCTCCAATGATAGATACTGAAGATCTCCGCAGATAAAACAGCTCTTCTTTCTGATTGCATAGTAGGTTTTCTTTTCTTCCAATGATAGAAACTGCTCCTGCTTACCTTTAATACCTCACACATCTTCCCAACAGGAAACACACTAGCGTGTTCTTTGATAAATTTATATCTTACCCGTCTCTCTTGGAGAAGATGCCTACCGCCTTTTTTAAGATGTCACGTTCTAACTTTGTTTCTTCAAGTTCCTTGCGAAGCCTCAGTAGCTCTTCTCTTATAGGATCGGAGGAAATTTGTTTTTCTTTTGTAAGCTTACCTTCTTTGTGAAGCTTTCTCCAATTGACTAAACTTTCTTTGCAGATCCCCAATTCTTGAGCTACCGAAGATACATTGCCCCGTTGTTCACTTAAAGATACTGCTTGGATCTTAAACTCTAGACTGTAATTTTTTCTGATCTTTTTCATACTCTTAAAGTTAAAGAGTATAAGAATCGTGTCCTAACAAAGTTAGCAACTCCA
>NZ_JBGCUR010000072.1:0-1204 GCF_041361455.1 Chryseobacterium gossypii
TGAATTAGTCAATACTTAATCTGACAGTTAGGGGTTAAAAATAATTGTCAGTTATCCAATATTATCCTTACTTCCAAAAGTAAGGATTTTTTGTTCCTCTGCAAGAGTTTCCAATAATTTCTCTTTTGCAATAGTTTTACTATCTAGAAACGTCTGCATCGGTGTTTTACCGTAACAATGTTTTCCTGTATGCGTTCTTTCATTGTTGTAATACGACAACCAGCTGTTCAGGTCTAATTGCAGCTCTTCAATACTTCTGTAAATTTTCTTTCTGAAAGCTATGGCATAAAACTCGTCCTGTATCGTCCTGTGAAAACGTTCGCAAATGCCATTGGTCTGAGGGCTTTTAGCCTTGGTCTTCGTATGATCGATATCTTCAATGGCCAAATAGAGCTGGTATTCATGCTGTTCCCTTATCCCACAGTATTCCGTTCCTCGGTCTGTTAAAATTCTGAGTAAACGAAGTTCCTGCTGCTCAAAGAAAGGGACTACCTGATCATTAAGCATGTCAGCAGCAATAAGAGCATTTTTACGGTCATATAGCTTTGCAAATACTACCTTTGAATATGTATCAATAAAAGTTTGTTGATAAATATGTCCAACTCCTTTGATATTGCCTACGTAATAAGTGTCTTGAGCTCCTAAATATCCTGGATGATGAGTTTCAATTTCTCCATGAGCTTTTTTCTCTTCCTTAGCCCTTTCTAGTGCTGAAAGTTGAGATTCAGTAAGGACTACACCATCTTGAGCGGATTTGGCTTCTAGGGCTTTCAATCTTAGTTTAAACGTATGTAGATCGTGTCTTAACCAAATACTTCTGACTCCACCTGGTGATACAATGAAACCTTTCTTTTTAAGTTCATTACTTACTCTAAGCTGCCCCAAAGCAGGATTTTCAATAGCTATATCAACAACAGCCTTTTCAATGACTTCATCTACACGATTCTTTAATACTGGCTTTCTTCTGGAGATTTCCTGTAATGCTAATTCACCTCCTTGCTCATACAATTCTTTAAATCTATAAAAACTGTCTCGGGAATATCCCATCACCTTACAGGCTTTGGATACGTTTCCTAAATGTTGTGCTAATTCAAGTACGCCTAACTTGTTTTTGATGATCTTTTGTTGGGTTGTCATAATACTTAATCTGTTTTAAAGTTATTTAATTTGATATAACTGTCAGATAAAGTCGTGGCTATTACAC
>NZ_JBGCUR010000073.1:0-1142 GCF_041361455.1 Chryseobacterium gossypii
ATTGATCTATTCCGTTCCATCTTCCCACCTCTGGCATATACTGCCTCCAGCCGTAATCATACATTCCGGTTTGCTGAAGCTCCTTTCCGTTGTACTTATACTGATACACATTCTGCGTAGTTCCCGTATAATTATGGAGAAGCCCAAAGGGATAATAGTTGTTTACATCTACAATTTCACCCGGCTTCCAATAATCAATACAATTAGGTGGATTCATTGGATCCGGAGGACCGTCGCACTCCTGCACATAGTATCTTCTTGGCTGGATCACCCCGTCCTTATTGTAATCCGTATAGCTTAATCTTACATTTCCGAGCTGATCTACAAAGTTGTAAATATAAGCATTATTGGTAAAATCATAATACCCTTCAGCGGTAGGAACAAATTGTAAACCAAGCGGATTCATCGGGGTCAGCTGCCCTGCATAAAAATAATACTGAAAGCCATCCAGGTATTCGGTAGTAGCAGTCTCTGTACCTGTAACCGTTGATGCGGAAACCTTCACTCCGTCAGCCCTGTACTTATACCTGTGAATAGTACTAAGCTTAGTGCCTGTGGTGGTTATCTTATTAGCAAGATTTAATATATTATACTCAATGGTGCCCAGATGCTTATCCTTATGGCTTGTCATATTGCCATTATCATCATAGGTAATGGTATTGGAGACGGGAACAGTTGGGTAGCCGGAAGGGTTTAGCTGGTCATCAGTTACAGCCGTAAGCTTATTACCATCATAAACATATTTAAGATTATCAATCATTGTCGCAAAAGTATTGCCGGACAGCAGCCCCTCTGATCTCTTCAGTCTTGAGATATTACCGTTAAGGTCATAATCCAGTTTTTCAAAATACTCTTTGGCTGTTTCACTTCCGGCTTTCTGGTAGAATCCCGCTGTCAGCCTGTTTAAATTATCATAAACATAGCCATATCTTTTTAACGGCTCATTGGCTTCGGTCAATGTTTTCCATGATACTTCTGCGATAGTTCCATTATACCTTGGTTTTACTTTCAGTTCCGGATAATCGGAATTAGGTGTTTCCAGACCTTCAACCTGATTATAGCTGATCTTGTATCCAAACAGATCATTACCCAGATTAGCCGGATCATTGATTTTAGTTAACCATCCCCGGATATTGTAAGTG
>NZ_JBGCUR010000074.1:0-1070 GCF_041361455.1 Chryseobacterium gossypii
TGGTGATAAAGCGTTCTTCGGTAAGCTCAGGCCTGTTCAGATAGCCTCTTGCAACACCCGCACCACCGATATACAGCTCTCCTACTGCTCCTACAGGAACAGGACGGTATTGGGCATCCAGAACGTACAGGGTTGTATTCGCAATGGCACCGCCAATATTCAAAGGATTTTTAGCTTCTTTGTAATCATGCAGCGTGACACATACCGTTCCTTCTGTTGGTCCATATTCATTGATCAGGGTGATCTCCTCAATATTCTGATCCAATGCCGGGAAGCTTTCTCCTCCTGCATGGATCAGCTTTAAGCTTGTTCCGTTCTCCACAATTTCTCTCAGCAACACCGGTGGAATAAAGGAAACTTCAATGGCGTTGGCTTTAATATATTCATTAAGCTCACTCACCGAAGTCCTAAGCTCATTGCTGTAAAGCCATAGGGTATTTCCGTTGCACAAAGAAGGGAATATTTCGTAGACAAAGGCATCAAATACATAATTGGAGTACACTCCCACATTCTGATATTTTTCAAGCTGATGAGCTTCTTTCATCGCATCAATAAGATTCATTACTCCTTTATGCTCTATCATTACTCCTTTCGGAAGCCCGGTGGTTCCGCTGGTGTAGATTACATAAGCCAGATTCCCTGAATGAACTTCTGTAACAGGGTTGTCAGTTACTTCTGTTTCAAGCTTTGCCTTAAAGGCAGCTTCATCAATGGCAATGACCTCTATATTCTGTAATTTTTCTGCTGTGCTTTCCTGTGCGATAACCAGTTTTGCCCCGGTATCTTCCAGAATATGTCCTATTCTGTCCGCAGGATAGGACGGATCCATCGGCACATAAGCGGCTCCGGCCTTTAATACGGCAAGGATTGCGATCAGCATATCCGCGGATCTTTCCAGGCATAACGGTACCAGATTATCCGGCTGAAGCTGATATTCCCTGATCAGGTGATGGGCTAAACGGTTCGATCTTTCATTAAGTTCACGATATGAAAGTGTAACATCATTGTATACCAGAGCCGTAGCATCAGGTGTTTTGGCAGCCTGATATTCAATTCCCTGATGAATGGTT
>NZ_JBGCUR010000075.1:0-1036 GCF_041361455.1 Chryseobacterium gossypii
TAACCCGAGTTCGGGATAAGAATAAGAAATAAATTTGTGATAAAAAGTAATAATTCGTATATTTAAGTTTCTGACAGTCAAATATTTAAACGAATTATTACTTATGATTTTGAAAGACCAAATTACAAATATTTTTGTACAGATTGATGATTTTTGTAAAGAGTTTGAACAAAAAATCAAACAAATGAAGTTTGAAGCTTTTGGAAGCGATAAAAAAAGAAGAAATAGAACAACTTTAATGTCCGATTCTGAAATAATTACCATTATGATTGGATTTCATTTAGGAGCTCATAAAACATTTAAACACTATTATCAACAAATTGTTTGTGGTTATTGGAAAGATTTGTTTCCTAAAACCCTTTCATACAACAGATTTGTAGAGCTTCAACAGAGAAGTTTTGTTGTTTTTGCTTTGTTTTTGAAAGAAAAATGTTTGGGAAAATGCACAGGAATTAGTTTTATGGACAGTACGCCTTTGAAGGTTTGTAGAAACCAGAGAATTCATAATCATAAGGTTTTCAAAGGATTGGCAGAACGGGGAAAATCTTCAATGGGCTGGTTTTATGGATTTAAATTACATTTGGTTTGCAATGAAAAAGGTGAGCTTTTATCCTTTTATTTAACCAAAGGAAACGTGGATGATCGAAATCCAAAACACATCAAAAAAATGACCGAGCAACTTTTCGGAAAATTATTTGCTGACAAAGGATACCTTTCAAAAGCTCTTTGGGAGATGCTTTTCGCTGATGGAATACAGCTTTTCACAAAGCTCCGTAAAAATATGAAAAACCACATTATGAAAATGGAAGATAAAATTTTGCTACGAAAAAGAGCCATCATTGAAACGATAAATGATGAACTAAAAAACCATTGTCAACTCGAACATACCCGCCACAGAAGTGTGAATAACTTTATGATGAATATTTTGGGAAGTCTTTCGGCGTATTGTTTCTTTCCTAAAAAACCATCACTCAACTTAAAAAAAGTAAATGATGGTCAATTATTTTTAAACTTCGCTTAACCCGAACTCAGGTTA
>NZ_JBGCUR010000076.1:0-966 GCF_041361455.1 Chryseobacterium gossypii
ATTAATCTCTGTTTTTCACCATAACCCATCCTGAGTATTTGAACGGTGTATTCTTTTTATCGTTTTCATTCCATGTTACAGAGTACCAGTAAGTTCCTGTAGGTACTTTTTTACCTGCCGAAGTTCCATCCCATTTGTAGCCGTTAAACTTATCTGCCTGGAATACCTTCACCCCGTACCGGTCATAAATACTGAAGATCAGATTTTGTTTTCCGGCCAGTGCAGAATAATCGATCACATCATTAACTCCGTCTCCGTTCGGAGTGATCACATTGATCAGGTTCGGAACCACAATGGCCACCTCAATAGGCTCACAGTCATACGAGTCTTTTACATAGATCATATTGTCACCTCTTGGAACATTGTTGAATACATTGGAATCCTGCCAGTTGACATTATCCATTGAATATTGATAAGGAGGAGTTCCACCGGTTACACTTACCGTAACGGTATTGTTGGCAATATCGATGTTGGAGATCACCGGCTGTTCAGAAGGATATACTTTTACGGTCTGTGTAGAGATACATTCTCCTGTTTTCAGCTTCACCCAGTAAGTACCCACAGGTACATTGGTGATGGTCTGGGTGGTTGCTCCCGTGCTCCATTCATATCCGTCAAATCCGGGACCTGCATCCAGAGTGGTGGTGTCTTCCATACAGATGATCTTATCTTCCAGAACATTGGAATATACCGGAGGAAGCACCACAAGGGTTACTTTAGCTACGGCATAGCAGCCACTGGAGTTGGTCACTTTTACATATACCACACCGTTCGGGGCGATATAGGCTGCCGGATTGGAAATCTCATTGGTCCCGTTTACGGCGTCAGTTAATGAAGGATAATAGTTCTTGGTAACATTGGTCTGAGTGGTTACCGCAGCAGCAGTAAGGTTGAATGAAGCTGTTGACGGATTAGACTCAATAAAGCAGGATCTTAATGTAGCTTCCGTTACCGTAACAACAGGAT
>NZ_JBGCUR010000077.1:0-940 GCF_041361455.1 Chryseobacterium gossypii
TTGCTAATCCTTCAAGAAAGTTATCTCCATTAATCAGTGCTGTAACACCGCCAGCTCCACCTCCAGCTATTGTGCCGTTTCCAACAGCGGCCCAGAAACCTCCGGCACTAAATATTTGGCCCGCTCCTGCCGAGACTGATCCGGTAACAGCTCCTATCAAAAGAGACTTTGCAAAGCCTCCCCAAGACCAGCTATTGTTTATTAATGCCTGAAGGGTATATAAACCAGCACTTATGGCTACACCAATAATAGCCCCTGATATAAGAGTGGCAGCAAGCCAGCTATTCAAAAAATATCAATTTCATTATTTATTTTGGTTTAAAATTTGAGAAAGTTTTATATAATCACCATTCTGTCCAAAGTTTTCAGTATTTGCGCTCGATCCAACTATATAGTTTTGATCACACTCAAAATATATTTTTGCAATTCCGACAATTTTTTTTTGCTTTCTAAAAATTAAAATATCCCTATAAATTGCAATACAAGAGGAAGAAATACCTTTATTTGTAGATTTTTCTACAAATATCGAATCAATTTTTTTGAAGTTATTTGATTTAATTTTAAATCTTTTAAATCCAATTCCATTCAAATTTTTTATAAAGCCAGAGTCTTTTATACTTTTAGGAGTTTCACCTATAATTACTTCAAATTTTAATTTATTTTTTTTTGATTTATCTTGATTATCAAATAAATCCATAGCAGAATCTTCTCCTATATCAGTGTGATAATAATCTATTTGATCATAATCAAAATATGGTTTTCCATATTTTGGAATGATTTTTTCCATAGGCTTAACTAATTGTTTATTAGCATCAGACTCTCGCTTTGAATTTTTACAATTTATTAAACAACAAATAACTATTAAGAATGAATATTTAATTATCAATTGCATAGGTTCACATTTTTTCCATTTTTTTCTTAAGTTCGTCTGCTTTCTTTA
>NZ_JBGCUR010000078.1:0-875 GCF_041361455.1 Chryseobacterium gossypii
ACTCTTAAAGTTAAAGAGTATAAGAATCGTGTCCTAACAAAGTTAGCAACTCCATTCCAACAATCGTATCATTCTCTTTTTTTACATTCGTTATTTTATAATTACTTTCATTAGTGATATCTGATATTTTGATTTTTTCCTGCTTTTTGTTACAAGAATAAAACGTAATTATGACTATAAATAAAAAAATGTTTTTCATAATATTATTTCCAATTTGATTTTCCTAAAAAGTTTATTTTATTATAGAAATTGATATTCTTTCGATAATTAACATCTCTGACCGATTTATTAAAGAGAACACTATCCTTATATTTATCCTTCTCTTTTGTTATTTTTATTGTATCACGAGGATAAGAGAAAGGTGAATCATATACTTGTTCTATTAATGCAACATTAGAATCCGTAAGAGCAGAATTAGAAACAAAGGGGAGCAATGAGGCTACATCAATTCCGAATTGAAAACGATCAGGTATTACATTAATAGCTTTAAAAGATCTTCCATAGCCATTTAATATGTATTCAAATAAATTATTAGCTTCAATTCTGTCTCCCGGTCTAAGTTTATTTAATGTTTCCTTATCAGGATCATTGGCTCCTCCTGAAAAACTATAAAACGTTTCTTGGGTCGTTCCTATGAGACTTGCTATATAAGAACTTGTTCTTCCAATAAAACCATATACCCCTGTATCGTTATTATATTTATCCATATAAGCATTAAATTGCCCTAATATCTGATTTCCCCAATCAGACCTTTTTCCTGTAAGAGTAATTTCCGGGATATTAATATAGCCATCCAATGTGGTATTAAGACTTATATAAGTTCCATCATAACCTAAGGAAATATTATCTCCATTTTCAAAGCCATATCCGGTATT